>JALSOY010000227.1 GCA_026986235.1 Caldifarciminota bacterium | reverse complement strand
TCCATACAGGTGTCCAAACTCTTCCTGTGCCACACTGGTCAGGACGGTTACACCGATAATTTCAACCTTTCCTTCCGCCGCGGAGAGAGCCGCCATCGCCATTTCTCTGCCACCGGATAGATGTATGGTGACGAAGTCTATCTCGAGATCCCTTAAAGATTCAACCGCCTGTCCTACTACAGAGGGGATATCGTGTAATTTCATATCGAGGAAAACCCTTACCCCCTTCTTTTTAACCTCCTCCACTATGCCAGGTCCATATTTGCTGAAAAGGGGGAGGCCGATTTTGAAGATTTTAACATGTTCCGACAGCACATCCACCCATTTCAGAGCCTGTTCCCTGTTATTGGTATTAAGAGCGACGATTATCTCACCCATAAGAGTCTATGACATCCTTTATGGAAATACTGTACTTCTCCTTCACATCGTTCTTGATGGTTATGGCTAATCTCATCAAAAAATCATCGACCCTGTCCATAAGTCTTCCCGGTACCTGGAAGTCTATGACTCCTGCGTATTCTATGACATTTCCCAGGGAGATTCTCGAAGGAGGTTTTATCGGCAGGTAGCTGTCATCGATTTGCGCGAGGATTTTTTTCTGCACAAAAATGTCAAGAATCAACTTGAGTTCATAGGGAGATGTATGCACTGCTTCGGCAAGGGACTTTAACGGCGTGGGGCCTTTCCCTTTTTCAAAATTTTCGCAGATTAAGATAAAAGCCTTCAGTTTTTTGTAGTTCGTGATCTTCTCATCATAAATAAGTTCTGGCCACTGGAGTGTCGCGGTGATCTCCGCTCCAAATAAAACCAGCAGCCAGAAAAAGTACATCCAGATGAGAAAGATGATAATAACTGACATGGTGCCGTAAATGTGCTTGTAGGCGGCTTTCGTGGTAACATACCAGTCGAAGACCTTCTTCGACAGTTCCCATGTGATACTTGTAAATCCACTTCCTATCAGCGCCGGTTTAAAACTCACATCTATGTAGGGAAGATAGTAGTACATGATAAAAAATGCGGCCCAGGCAAGAAATATCGGTGAGAGAAGCAGAAAAACCTTTGTAACGACAGGCAGGTGAAAGAACCTCGTGCTCCCAAACTTTTCAGTTAACCTGGCAGAAACATAGAAGGACAGTCCGAGGAGTAAAGGTGTGAGTGTGAGAAAAGCCCAGAAGGATGCGAATTTCTGACCCCAGGGCCTTTTCCCCTTCACCGACCAGATGTCGTTTAAAGCAACTTCAATGGTATCTATGATAAATACTGAGCCGATGACCAGGAAGATCAGACCGAATATGCTCAAAGTCGCCGTATTCCCGACAAAATTCTGTATGTACTCCTGAATTTTCGCTGCGGATGAAGGTAAGAAATTGCTGAAGATAAACTTTTCTACCTGTTCCCTGAAACTTTTAAAAGCCACGAATGAAGAGAAAAGAGAAAAAGAAATCGCTGTTACGGGAACGAGAGAGAATAGTGTTGCATACGAAAGTGCTGAAGCACGGGAAAAGCACCCATCCCTGTTGAACTTCTTTAAAACACCCCAGATGTAGTTAAAGAAAACCCTGAGAAAGTTCATTATCAAAGGGAGATATTTTCGCCTGTCCTTCTTGAAAATATGTGTATCCGTTCAAGGTAAAAGTAAATCTTCAGAACGCTACCACTTTCAGGCGGGTTGAAAGGAGGAACACGGGATATGTATGTAACTCCCGATGGAGTGCGGTAATAAACGAGTATCTCATTTCCAAGAGTCTCCACGAAATCCACGGTGGATTCCATGACCGGTGCCATATCCGGCTTCTTAAGATCGTTTTCACTTCTGATATCTTCAGGTCTTATGCCGAATGTTACCTCTTTTTCAAACCTTTTTTTCAATTTCGATGAAATCTTTTCTGGAAGTTCCACAGAGAAGTCAGGACTCTGGAATATCAACTTCCCTGCTTCTTCAATAAGTTCTCCTTCAAAGAAATTCATGGGAGGAGATCCTATAAAGCTTGCAACGAACCTGTTCCTGGGATAGTGATAGAGGGATAGTGGATCGTCTATCTGCTGGATAACTCCGTCGTTCATCAGGATAATTTTGTCTCCGAGGGTCATTGCCTCAACCTGGTCGTGGGTGACATAGATGGATGTTGCTTCAAGTCTTTTGTGGAGCTTGGCAAGTTCAGCACGCATGTGTACTCTCATTTTTGCGTCGAGGTTTGAAAGTGGCTCGTCAAAAAGAAAGACATCGGGGTTTCTCACAATTGCTCTTCCAAGAGCCACCCTCTGCCTCTGTCCACCGGAAAGTTCCTTGGGTTTCCTCTCCAGAAGATGGTCTATCGCAAGGATCTTTGCAGCCTCCCTGACCCGTCGATCTATCTCATCTTTCGGCACCTTCCTCATCTTCAGACCAAAGGCCATGTTGTCGTAAACTGTCATGTGAGGATACAGGGCGTAGTTCTGGAAGACCATGGCGATGTTTCTATCCCTGGGAGGAACATTGTTTACAAGTCTATCTCCAATGTAAATCTCTCCTTCTGTAACCTGCTCAAGACCTGCGATTAATCTGAGAGTCGTAGTCTTACCACAGCCTGAAGGCCCGAGGATCACGGCAAACTCGTGATCCTCAACGACGAAGGAAACATTGTTGACTGCAATAACGCTGTTAAACTTTTTTGTGACATTTTTAAGACTGACTCTTGCCATACTCTCTCCTCAAAAGGTGGTTGAGAATTTTAACGAGTGTGTCTTTAAGCTGGCGCCTGTCAACCACCATGTCAATCATTCCATGCTCGAGCAAAAACTCTGATGTCTGGAAGCCATCGGGTAAATCTTCACCAATCGTTTGCTTTATCACCCTTGGACCTGCAAATCCCAGGAGTGCCTTAGGCTCTGCAATTATCACATCACCAAGCGCTGCAAAGGAGGCCATCACACCTCCCATTGTGGGATCCGATAGAACTGAAATAAAGGGAATCTTTGCCTCTTCAAGGATGTTGACACCAACAGTGGTCTTGGCCATCTGCATCAGAGAAAATATCCCCTCGTGCATCCTCGCTCCACCACCTGAAGAAGTTACGGAGATCAAAGGGATACCCATCTCCCTGGCCTTCAGGGCAGAACGATAGAAGATCTCACCATAAACAGATCCCATACTCCCGCCAAGGAAACCGAAGTCTGTGACAAAAAGGACCACACTATGGCCACCCAGCCTGCCGGTGCCGGCTATGGCCGCCTCCTTTAAACCTGTCTTCTTCCGGGACTTTTCGAGCTTCTCCCTGTAATCCGGAAACTGTAGAATATCTACAGGCTCAAGCCTCTCCCCTATCCTCTCCTGGAAGTCACCATCGTCAAGAAGTATCTTCACAAAATCCATCGCCCTTATCCTGAAGTGATAGTTACACACAGGGCATACATGGAGATTCTTCTCAAGCTGGTTCCTGTAAATAATTTCTCCGCACGAAGGGCATTTTACAAAGATGTCTCTGGGAACATCCCTCTTCTCTATCTTGATCTCCTTCTTCTTCCTCCGGAATAACATGGTGGAAATTATACCTTTCTCACACAATCTCTGTCAAATTACAGGAGCGGTGCAATTGACGGGTTAATGTATAAACTTTTATAATTCATGCAATGGTAAAAGCAGATGTGTTGAGAAAGGCCAGACAGTACGAGACGAGAGGGAATTATACCGCCGCAATTGAGGAATATTACAAAGTAGTAAAAGAAAACCCAAATGATGCCAACATCTACAACATGATCGGGGACCTTTATGTTAAAATTGGCGCCCCGGACGAAGCTCTGAAAAGTTATGCAGAAGCAGCGAGAATTTATGAGAGCCAGGAACTCTACGAATACGCAATTGCCATCCTGAAAAAAGCCAAAAGGGTTATGCCCCGTGATCGTTACACATACTTCAAGCTCGCCGACCTCTACCTGAAACTCGATCAGGTTATTGAATCACAGGAGATCATCAGAGAATACCTTGAAAAAGTCAGCAAAGGTGAAATATTTATCAACACCGAACAGCTATATCAGGACCTTGAATATATTCTGAAAAACTTCTCACTTGACGAGCACATGCTCGACCTCATGGGTAAAATTGCTGACAGTAAACTCTCCCAGGAACAGAGTTTCTACGAAAAAATACTGGTTTCCATAGCAGAAAAATTGGAGCAACTGGGACTTCCAGAAAAAGCGAGGGAATACTACCTGAAAATCCCTAAAGACAGTCCTTTTTACAAAAAGATAAAAGTCAAACTGGCCGTTTCCACCCAGGTTGACAGGGAAACACTTAACGAAGCTATAAAAGAACTAAAGCAAAAGATTTCCGAAGGAACCGCAACCATTGAGGATTACAGGGAACTTATAACCCTGCTTGAGAAAAAGGGGGATGACGAGGAAATTTCCAAATACCACGCCAAACTTGCAGAAATTTACTACCAGAAGGGGGATTTCAGAAATGCTTTTGAAACTTTGATAAAGGCGTTAAACAAAAATCCACAAAACGATCAGGCCCTGAAACTAATTGCCACAATCATCCACGAGCAGCCTGAATTCCAGTCCGGGGAATACGCAACTTACCTGGTGGATCTCGCCCAGAGATACCTTGAGATGGGGAAAATTGACGATGCGATCAAATACATGAGAATGGCTGCAGAGGCAGGCTACAACACAGAGTCCATCACCAATTACATCAGGGTACTGGAAGAGTACAGAACCTTTTTGAGTTTAAAATTCAGAGGCCTTCCACTTGTAAAAAGGATAAAAAAACTAGTTGGTGATGATCCAATAACGGGTTTCATCAATCCATGCAGGTTTTTTGCCACTATAAACGAGGAGATGGCAAGGGCGGCAAGGAGAGAGGAAACCCTTACATTTGCCATCCTTGACATATCAGACTTCAGGGGATTCGTCCAGACCTACGGTGAAGAAATGGCAAATAATGTACTCAATACCATTGCCATAGAAATAAAGAATAAATTCGCAGAAGACATTGCCAGAGGGTCCTTCCTCCCCACCAGGCTCTACGATGACATATTCCTCCTCATGTACAGGGGGCCATGTTTCAAGTTTAAAAAATCCCTCGAAGAACTCGTGGAAATCATCGAAAAGAAAGAAAGTCTCCTCGGTGATTATTACGAGCTCAAATTTGAAGCCGGACTGGTGGAGTTCCCCCACGATGCCACAGAGTTTCAGGACATCCTGAAAAGGCTTGAGTTTATTCTCACCGAGATCAGTTTCAGGACATCAACTGCACCACGAGATGTTGCTTCTCGAGTACTCTGCCTATCACACCTTTCAAGAGAAAAGAAAGACTTCAGAATCCCTGACTTCGTTAACAGGGAAAAGGAATTGGACAAACTCCTTGAAGTTTACGAAACTGTTTCAGGTAAGGGTGTTGAAAAAGTTCTCTTCATCAGAGGCCCTGTTGGTATAGGTAAAACCACCCTGCTCGAGGAGTTTATTAAAAGGATCGAAGGCGATAAAAATATCTGGATATTTAAGACCAGCCTCTCTTCAGCTCAGACCATCTCCGTGGGTAGTGCAATATCGGGTCTTATAAGGGATTTTATCGAAAACCCCACACACCTTGAACTCGTTAGCAGTATCGAAGAAGTTCCTCCTGTAATAGCAGAGAACATTCCCCAGCTGGCACAGGGCCTGGAGGTACAGAAAGAACTCGACGAAGACGAGAGAAAATTGAAGCTCATCAGCTGGCTCGAAAAACTCGTTGAAATGTTTGTTGAAACCGGCACCATGCTTATCGCAATTGACGACCTTGAGTACATAGACGACCTGTCCTTCTCGGCCATGCTTCACATCATGGCCAACTACAAATGGGCAAGGATCATGTTCCTCGGTACATACTCCAACGAATCACTATCTGAAAAAGAAAAGGTCGAAAGTACACTTGGATACTTTGAAAAGTCAAATCTCCTTGAACTCATTGACTTAAAACCATTTACACCGGAAAAGGTTAGAGAATACATTGAAGAGTTCCTCCTCACATCCAACATTCCCGATGGACTCGTTGATTTCGTGATAAAGGAAACTTCAGGAATACCTCTCTTTATGAAAGAGTTATTAAAATCCCTCATCGAAGGCGGAGAACTCACAAAGAGGGAGGGCAAATGGTACTGGGAGGGCAAAGGCAGTGTAAAATTTACACCCGAAATTGAGAAGATATTTGAAAGAAAGATAAAAAAGATAAGTGACGACATCCTCTACATCCTCGGTGTGGCCTCATCCCTCGGAAGCATCTTCTCATCCTCGGATGTGGCAAAGGTAATATCGAAAAACGAAATCTTTAAGTACAGTGGTGAAAATCTGGAAAAGTACATAAGGAAAAATCTTGAGCTTGCCGAGCAAAACGGCTTCATCAGGCGAATAAAAGAGGATGAAAAGGGTGAAATTCACTACCAGTTCCTCAACGAAAGTATCAGAAACTTTGTTCAGAAAAAACTCCTTGAAAAACAGACGGAAGAGGCTCTCAATCAACTCTACAGGACATCAGCAGCAGTTTTAGAGGAGAAGATGCTTTACGGTGAGAAGGACCTCCTGCCAGAAGTTGCATACAATTATCTGAAAGCCGGTATGTACGATAAGGCACTTTACTATCTGATCTCGGCAGGCCAGTGGGCAGAGGTCAACGGAGTTATCAAGGACGCCCTCAACTTTTACGACATGGCTCTCAAGGCATTTCTAAAACTCAAAGAAACCCGTTCTCTCAAAACAATGCACGAATCCATCTACATCCGGATCCTTGAAAACAGGGCAAGGATAAAGATGTTACTTGCAAGGTTTCAGGAGGCAGAAAGAGAGGTCAGAGAAATCCTTTCCCTGAAAATTGATGAAAAAGAAAAACCAAGATTTACGAATCTTCTTGGCGAGATAAAGTACTCTTCTGGCAATCTTTCTGATGCACAGAGGATATTTGACCATGCTATAATGGAGGCCCAGAAGGTAAAAAACACTTTAGAGGAGGGCCGGGCCCACCTTTTCAAGGCCAAAGTTCTCATAGACAAAGGGATCATGAGCGCGGCAGCAGATGAAATAAAAAAAGCCACACAACTACTCTCCTCAGCCCGTGCCTACGACGAGCTCATTGACATCTATCTAACCACAGGAATCTTTTACCTTAACCTCGCAAAGCTTAACAAGGCAGAAAAGTACTTCCTCGATAGTTACAAGGTTTCCAGAAGCCGCGGGAGAATCAGACAGAAAATCCTCTCTCTACTCTATGCCGCAAAAACTAAAAGACTGGAGGGTGACCTCGAACTGGCGTCCGCCATGCTCTCTCAGGCGCACGAAGATGCAAAAAAACTCCTTGATCCATCTCTAATAGGACAGATACTGAAAGAAGAGGCCATGTCTCACCTGTTTAGAGGAGACATTAAAAACGCCATTTTAAAGCTGGAAAATGCCCAGTCAAAACTCGAGAATTCCCCTTACTCCCTTCACTACATAGAAGTTAATCTTTACACGATTCTCATCTACATAATCAGCGGCTCCTACTCCAGAGCACAGAAAAATATGAGTAAAATTCAGGAACTGCTACTGAAATGTGAAAGTGTTTCCATAAAGTTAAAGGCCTACGCCCTCAAAGCCCTTTTGTACAACCTCAACTTCAACTCAATTGAGGCTCTGAGACTCATTGATGGGATCCTCCTCCCTGCTTACAAAAAACCAAAAATTGCAAGAGAACCAGCTCCTTTTTTATTCCAGATCATCTCCACCATCTATACGGACCTTGAAGGGTATAACACCAATTTCGAAATCCA
>JALSOY010000226.1 GCA_026986235.1 Caldifarciminota bacterium | reverse complement strand
AAACTTATCCCCCAGGTTCCGGCACTCGTTATTGCATTTTACAGGTTATTTCTTGCCACACTTTTTATTTCACCCGTTTACGCATTAAAGGGGAAAAGGCTCGGAACCGATCTGAAGTACGAGGTCCTTGCCGGTCTTTTCATGGCCCTACACTTCGCATTCTGGATCAGTTCCCTGAAGTACACATCCGTCCTCAGCTCAGTCGTTCTCGTTACCATGAACCCCGTGTTCGTGGGTATCCTATCCTGGATTTTTCTCAAAGAGAAGCCCTCTCTCCTCTCCTGGCTCGGCATCTTCGTTTCAATTTTTGGCGGTTTTGTTGTAGGCTACTCTGACAGACTTGCAGGTCTTGGCAACCTCAAGGGGGACCTTCTTGCCGTCCTCGGGTCAATTATGATCTCCATCTACTTTTTGATCGGTAGAAAGAGCAGAAAAAGTACGGGCCTGATTGAGTATGTTTTCCCCGTCTATCTCTCAGCTGCAGTATTTCTATACCTGATATGTGTTTTTACGGGAACCGAGATAAAGAGTTATCCTGTGGATGTCTTTAAGTACTTCGTCCTCCTTGCCCTGATACCACAGATTGTGGGACACACTTCGTTTAACTGGGCCCTGAAACACGCCTCCGCCACATTTGTAACTGTTCTTATCCTCGGTGAACCGATAGGATCTGCCGTTCTCGCCTACTTTATCCTTGGTGAGGGTGTAAAAACCCTTCAGGTGATCGGTAGCGTATTCATCCTTGCTGGTATAGTGATAAATTACATTGCTGAAAATTCTCTGAAATAAAAACTCCCCTCCCTTTACAGGAGGGGAGACACGCAAGGGAGGCGTCTTTACGGCATTAGAAGGGTATTGCGACTCTTACTTTCAGGGCGTAAATACTTTCAACCTCCCTGAGTTTGCCACCAGTTTTTACATAACGCCTGTTTGCCACTATATAGATTTTTGACTTTGGCCGGAAGTCAAACTCATACCTGAGACCGGACCTTACTTCGTTGAGGTCCCATCTATCGGTATAAACAGGCACTATCTCGGTACTCAGAACTATATCCATGTCAGGCCTTATGACAAATCTTAAGTCTGGTTTGAATGTGATGTATGTATCTATCAGGTTGTTACTCGTGTCAAATTCCATCCAGTATTTGAGATCCGTTTCTCCGTTTATGTGATCGGTCAGGCTGAAGGACACCCACAAACCGCCGTAAGCAACAGGGGCAAAGATCTCCCTCTGATAGTTCCAGGTTCTGGAAACATCACCGTAAAAACCGAAGTGCGTACCCTCGCCACCGGATTTAGAAAGGTTTACATGGGCTCCGTAGATGACCTTTTCCAGATTAAATTCAAAGGACTTACCGGAAAAACCAAAGAGCTCCAGTCGGGTGCCACCTCTCGTGGTAATGGAAAAGTAAGGTCCAACCATGAATGATGATGTTCTGTTTGTTGAATCCACAGAAACCTTGAAATACATTGCTTTAGTTTTTTCAATGAACATGCTTTTTTCAGGATAGGTGATGTGAGCAATGATGGATGTCATATTGATTCCGGGATCCCTGGCGAGGTAACCGGTCGAACTCAGGTCGAGATTCTTCCCTGTTCGGGAAATTCCCGCTGCAATAATCCAGGGCAGCTTGACGAACAAATAGGCGGAATTAAATCCATAACCTGTAACTGAATCCTCTTTTGATACCACCCATTGATAGAGTACCTGGTGACTACCGTGGGAAACAGAACCGTTAAAATCAAGGTTAAAAGCG
>JALSOY010000225.1 GCA_026986235.1 Caldifarciminota bacterium | reverse complement strand
TTATATTAAGGATGCAGTGGAGATTGTGATCTATCTTCTAAAAAATGAGAGGGCGCATGGAATCTTCAATGTTGGAACGGGGAAGGCGAGATCGTGGCTTGACCTCGCAAACGCCGTATTCAATGCCCTTGGTCTGGAACCTGATATAGAATTTATAGAAATGCCCGACTGGCTGAGGACGAGATACCAGTACTTTACACAGGCGAATATATCAAGGTTGAGACGGCTGGGGTATCCAGGACAGTTCTATACTTTTGAGAATGCTGTGAGAGAGTATATAAAGGAATACATAGAACCCGGCAGGCACCTTGGAGATTAACCTGCCTCAATGTACTTTCCGATTTTTACATATTTCTCCCGCCTTTTCTGGATCAACCTATCAGGAGGTACGGTCAGGAGTTCTTCAACCGCTGCAGTAACTCTGGACTTGATTTTTTCCGCCGTCCATGCAGGGTCATTGTGGGCTCCACCAAGTGGCTCTTCGATGATCTCGTCTATAATTCCAAAGGAGTGCAGGTCGGGAGCAGTGAGTTTCAACGCCTCTGCGGCCTTTGGAGCCTGTTTACCGTCCCTCCAGAGAATGGATGCACATCCTTCGGGAGATATAACCGAATAGATGGTGTACTTGAGGGCAAAGACCCTGTCTCCGAGGGCTATGGCAAGTGCGCCTCCCGAGCCTCCTTCACCTATGACAACGGTTACGAGTGGAGTTTTTAAAGACAGCATAACTTTGAGATTTTCGGCTATGGCAAAGGCCTGACCTCTTTCTTCAGCTCCAACTCCAGGATAGGCTCCGGGAGTGTCAACGAATGTAATAACTGGAAGACCGAATTTTTCCGCAAGCAACATGAGTCTTTTTGCCTTTCTATAGCCTTCGGGATGGGGCATTCCGAAGTTTCTGTATATTTTTTCTTTCGTATCCCTTCCCTTTTCCTGCCCGATGATCATTACCTTATGGTCCTCAAGGGTAGCAAGACCTCCGATTATCGAGGGGTCATCCCGGAAGTTACGATCGCCGTGGAGTTCGATAAAATCCCTGAAAATCAGGGGAATGTAATCTATAAAATGAGGTCTGTCAGGATGTCTTGCTATCTGAACGATCTGCCAGCGTGTGAGATTTCTGTAAACCTTTTCCTTCAGTCTTCTGGCACGCTCTTCGAGTTCCCTTATCTCCTTCTCCAATTCAGGCGATTCTTTTACCCTTTCCTTTAGTTCGTTGATTTTCTTTTCTACCTCGTATATGGGTCTTTCAAAGTCGAGGAGCCTCTTCATATCTCAAGCTGAAGATTAATGGTTTTAAAATTATCAAACCCCTGGGTGCCTGGACGGATCCCCGCAGCTATTTTTACAACGGACTTTTTTAAGGCAATCCACACCACAAATGGAGATGCATCGTTACCGAACTCGTATCCTCCACCAAGGCAGATAGATTTTACAGAGGAAGAGACCTGCACGAAGTTTCTTACATCACCTTTAAAGAGACTCTCAAAGGCGCCCTCGTATGTCAGCACCTTGGAAAAGTTCCAGTCAAATTTGAAATTTTTATAGGTGTAGGAAACTCCTATATTTCCCTGGATCGGTGCCCTGTATAAAAGGTTGATAAATCCTTTTTTGAAACCGATGTTTTCGAAGGAAACGCCTGCACTGAAGTTTTTTATCATCGCCGGTGTATAGAGCAAACCGATGGATGAGTAAAATCCATCAGCAGAGCTGTTCAGGATGGTCTGACGGAAGTAATGGACCATTATTCCCACTTTCAATTCAGGATCCACCCTGAAACTCTTGCCGAGTTTCACTTCGTATGCGTAGGGATTGAAGAAAACGGAGGTGTAGTCGTCAGGTGTTCTGTCCTGGTACTCAACTCTGCCAAATCTGTAATAGTTGATGGCTAATCCGAAGTTGTTCCAGTTGAACTGGAATGTTGAAATTCCAGCGTCAGAGATCCAGTCTGTGGAAGAAAACAGGAAGGATCTTTTTGAAGTTAAACCTGCGGGATTTCTGTTCACTGCTGCGATCCCTGTGTCGGTTGCCACAGGGACGGTAAAGAATGGTTCCGTGTTTAAAAAGTCAAAAGCTGGTTGAATATTAATGATCGTTGCCAGCAATATGGCTATCATGTCGCCTCCCAGAAATCTATTTCTTCACCTACAAGCCCGGAAATGAATTTTTTGAGTTCATCCATGTTTTTAAATTCAAAGGTTACCCTGCTTTTACCCGTGGGGTTGAATTTCACCTTCACCCTGTATCTGAGCCTGTCTGTGAGATACTTTGAAATGATACGGGAAATTTCCAGATCTTTTGAGCCCCTTTCTCGTGTGCGCTCTTTTTGTTTCTTGACGAGGTCTTCTACCTGTCTTGCATTGAGTCCTTTTTCTACTATCATTCTGGCCAGTCGGGTCTGAAGCTCGTCGGGTAAACCGATGAGGGGTCTTGCCTGTCCTTCTGTGAGCTTTCCCTCAAGGATCATGTCCTGAACAGTTCTGGAAAGCTGCAGGAGTCTCATAGTGTTTGCCACAGACGATCTGCTTTTCCCTATTTTTTGAGCTATTTCTTCCTGAGTGAGGCCAAATTTTTCTTTAAGGAGCGTGTATCCTCTTGCAAGTTCAATGGGGTTGAGGTCTTTTCTGTCGAGGTTTTCCACAAGGGCTATTTCGAGTGCGTCGTTGTCGTTTATCTCCACGACCCTTGCCGGGATTCTTGTGAGGCCCGCCACTTTAGCGGCTCTCCATCTTCTTTCACCTGCTATGAGCTGGTATTTCCCCTCGGTCTTTCTCAGTATTACGGGTTGAAGTACGCCTCTTTTTTTTATGGATTCAGCGAGGGATTCGATCTCTTCTCTTGTGAAGGTAATGCGGGGTTGAAAGGGATTTGGCTCAATTTCGTTTATATCAACGAGTACGATTTCTTCTGTATTGACAATCTCGTTTGAGATAAGGGCGTCGAGCCCTCTACCCAGTACTTTCTTTCCCATTTAAAAACTCCTTTGCCAGTTGAAAGTAGTCTTTTGCACCCTGGGATGAAGGGGCATATACGCCGACAGGCCTGCCAAAACTCGGAGATTCTGCAATCCTGACACTTCTGTGGATCACACTTTTATATACTTTTGTTGGGAAGAACCTTCTGACTTCCTGCTCCACCTGACTGGACAGGTTGAGTCTTCTGTCATACATGGTTAGGAGGAATCCCTCGATTTTCAGATCGGGGTTGTATGCCTGTTTCACCCTTTTCAGTGTCCTTAGAAGCTGTCCGAGACCTTCAAGGGCGTAGTATTCGCACTGAACGGGTATGAGAACACTTTTTGCTGCGGTAAGTGCAATAACCGTAAGGATTCCCAGTGACGGCGGGGTATCGATAAAGACAAAGTTGTAGTCGTTTATACCTTCCAGCTTATTTTTTAAAGAAAGGTGCCAGTTTTCTCTTTCTCTTAACTCCACATCTGCACCAACAAGGTCCGTGGTTGACGGGACGATAAACAGATTTTCGTAGGATGTTTTAATCGTAGCCTCCTGGATGGGTAGTTCGGGGTCTATGAGGACATCGTAAATGGTCATGTCAGGCTTTTCGGTTATCCCCAGCCCACTCGTTGCATTTGCCTGAGGATCGAGATCCACGACGAGGACCCTCCTGCCGAGATTCGCAAGGTAGTAGGAGAGATTGATTGCCGTAGTGGTCTTTCCAACTCCACCCTTCTGGTTGGAAATGGAGATGATTTTCATGGGTGGAATTATAAAGGGCACAAATTTTCGGTTCAACGCCTCACTGTTTCATGTGAAACAATGAGGCAGGTTGTGGTTGAGATGAAAGGATTTTTCACCCTTTTATAGCATTTCCCCCCTCTGCTTGTTATGTAGATAAGCCTTCCACCGGGAAGGAGGAGTCTCCCGGCCACATTGGAAATCCTTTCAAGCCCCGTTCCCATGGACACTATTGTGTCGAACTTCTTTTCTAATTCACTCCACGACCTGCAGGCCACTTCCACATTCTCGAGTTCAAGAAGTGATGTTACATACTCGAGAAATATGCATTTTTTTCTCACGATCTCCACGAGGGTAAACCGTTTATCAGGTAAGGTAATACTCAGTGGAATCCCGGGAAATCCACCTCCGGAGCCGAGGTCGGCCACGCTATCGCCGTACATCTCTGGTATTACGACGAGAGAATCAAAAGTAAGTCCGAAGAGTTTCCTGTAATCTATCCTTTTTGAAACGATGGTGGTTTTCCTTGACCACCTCTTCACCATCTCCAGAAAAACCACAATCTTTTCAAGTCTATCCTCTCGCAGCCCTATTCCAATTTTTTTGAGACTCAGCCTGAGTTCTTCTGTTGATGTTATCATGGTCTGGCATTATAACTTATAGTGGAGGTGATAGGCAATGGATCTTTACGAGATGATTAAAAAAAGACCGAAAACTGTTAGGGCACCACGGGGGACTGAGCTACATGCCAGAGACTGGCACGCAGAGGCGGCGATAAGGATGCTCATGAACAATGTTGATCCTGAGGTCGCAGAGATTCCCGAAGAGCTTATCGTCTATGGAGGGTCAGGAAAGGCCGCCCGCAACTGGGACGCTTTCTGGGCCATCATAAAAACCCTGCTTGAGATAGAGCCCAACGAGACTCTTCTGGTACAGTCTGGAAAACCTGTGGGTGTATTTAGAACCCACGAATGGGCCCCCAGAGTAATAATTGCAAACTCCAATCTTGTCCCAAAGTGGGCGGACTGGGATTACTTTCATAAACTGGAAAAAATGGGCCTTATCATGTACGGGCAGATGACCGCCGGATCCTGGATTTACATTGGAACTCAGGGAATTTTACAGGGAACATACGAAACATTTGCAGCTGCCGGTAGAAAACGGTTTGGAGTGAACGATCTCAGAGGAAAACTCATTGTGTCGGGTGGATGCGGTGGAATGAGTGGTGCCCAGCCACTTGCCGCAACCATGAACAATGCCACCTACCTCGCCGCTGAGGTGGTGGAAGATAGGGCAAAGAAGAGACTCAGAACCCGTTACCTCGACGAGATTGAGCACAATCTCGATGCCGCCATTGACAGAGCCATAGAATACAAAGAAAAAGGAATTGCAAGAAGCATCGTATGGATAGGCAATGTGGTGACCCTCCTCGAAAGACTCGTTCAAAGAGGTATCACCCCTGATCTATTAACCGATCAGACTTCAGCACACGATCCACTTAACGGATACATACCCGAAGGTCTGAGCTATCAGGAAGCCCTTGAACTCAGGGAGAAAGACCCTGACGAGTATTTGAAGAGATCTTACAAAACCATGGCAAAACATGTACGCCTTATGATAGAGTTACAGAAGAGAGGTGCAGAAACCTTCGACTATGGCAACAACCTCAGAGGAAATGCCCTTGCAGGCGGTTTCATAGGTGAAGATGAGATTAAAAATCCCGATGGTTCCTGGAAATACCCTGGATTTGTCCCTGCTTACATAAGACCGCTGTTCTGTGAAGGTCAGGGACCTTTCAGATGGGCTGCCCTCTCGGGGGATCCGGAAGACATATATACCATTGACGAAGAGTTGATTAAACTCTTCCCTGAGAAGGAGCACATGGTCAGGTGGATCAAAATGGCCCGTGAAAGGGTTGAGTTCCAGGGTCTTCCTGCAAGGATATGCTGGCTGGGCTACGGTGAGAGGGATAAAGCCGGATTGCTGTTCAATAGACTGGTGAGGGAGGGCAGGGTTAAGGCCCCCATCGTTATTGGTAGAGACCACCTCGATACAGGATCCGTCGCTTCACCCAACAGGGAAACCGAGGCCATGAAAGATGGGTCGGATGCCATAGCAGACTGGCCGCTCCTTAACTTTGCCCTCAACGCCGTTTCAGGTGCCTCCTGGGTGAGCTTTCACCATGGAGGAGGCGTCGGCATAGGTTACGCACTTCACGCAGGTCAGGTTATCGTGGCTGATGGTAGCGAAATGATGGATATAAGATTGAAAAAGGTGCTCACGAACGATCCCGGTACAGGTATCGTAAGACATGTTGACGCAGGTTACGAAGAGGCCATTGAAACAGCCAAAAAGTTCGGGATAAAGATCCCCATGGCTGATTGGTGAAACTCTTTGCTTCTTATAATCCCCTCTGCCCTGGATGCAGAGGGGATTTTTTCATTCTTTAAGTATGATGTTTGATCGGAGGGTAAGATGGAGATAAAAAAACTCATTGAACCAAATAATTCAAAGATCCTCCTCCTCGTAGCCGATGGACTTGGAGGGATACCTCATCCTGATTATGGATTCAGGACCGAGCTCGAGGCTGCTAACACTCCCAATCTTGATATGCTTGCATCAAAAAGTGTGCTCGGGCTCTCCGTTCCCGTTGAGCCCGGAATAACGCCTGGAAGTGGTCCTGCACACCTTTCCCTTTTTGGCTACGATCCCACCAAGTACGAAATAGGACGGGGTGTGCTTGAGGCCCTGGGGATTGGTTTCCACATGACCAGTAAAGATGTCGCAGCAAGGGGTAACTTCGCAACGATCAAACCTGACAGGACGATAGTTGACAGACGGGCGGGGAGAATTCCCACTGAGGAGTCAAGGAAGATAGTTGAAAAACTCCAGAAACACATAAAAGAGATCGATGGAGTTGAGGTTATTTTGAAGCCAGGGAAAGAACACAGGTTTGTTCTGATACTTCGGGGAGACAACCTGTCAGACAGGATTGCTGATACGGATCCCCAGCATGAGGGTTTAAAAATTCTTGATCCTGTTCCCCTGGCCAGAGAGGCAGAATTCACGGCAAGTGTTATCAAAAAGTTCGTTGAAAGGGCCCTTGAAATTATCAAAGACGAACCCAGGGCAAATGGTATACTGCTCAGAGGATTCGCCAGAGTACCGGACCTCGAGCCCTTCCCCGAGAGATACAGACTTAAGGCACTTTCCATCGCTGCGTACCCCATGTACAAGGGATTAACGAGACTCCTTGGTTTTGATACACCTGATGCCGGAGATAGTTTTGAACTTGAGGTAAAGAAACTCAAAGAATTATGGAAGGACTACGACTTTGTTTACCTTCACTTCAAGGACACAGATAAGGCTGGTGAAGACGGGAATTTTGAAAAAAAGGTCAATGTCATAGAGAAACTTGACACCTTTATCCCTGAACTGCTCGACCTCGGACCCGATGTTTTCGTCGTTACAGGTGATCACTCAACGCCTTCACTGATTGGAGGACATTCTTGGCACCCAAATCCACTTCTGATCTATTCAAAGAGAGCGGGAATATTTAATAAGGAGGCAAAATTCACAGAGAGGGACTGCTCCCGCGGTTACCTTGGGACCATCAGGTCGTTGGACCTCATGCCTTTGATCCTTGCATCTGCGGGGAGACTGAAAAAATTTGGAGCATGAAAATGAGCGAAAAAATTCTTATCCCCATAGACATAAATCGAAAGAACGAGGACTTTCTCAGATATTCAAAATTTTTCGCAGAAAACTGGGGAGGAGAGGGGATACTGATCCATGTTATCCCTGACATTCTCGGTGGATACATTCCTTACGATGTTAAACTCGATGAGCTTGAGAAAATGGTTGAGGAGATAAAAACGGGTGTGGAGTCAATTCTGAAGGGCCTTGCCGATCAATACGGCTTTTCTTACATGATGGATGTTGGTTCCCCGTACGCAAAAATAGTTGACATTATCAAAAGCCATGGGTTTGGTATGGTACTCGTAAATGGTGGAGAACCGGGAAAGGAACTCGGTACTCAGGCCTACAAGATTGCAAGAAAATCTCCTGTTCCGGTTTTGGTTTACAGGCATCATGATCCCGTGATAAGAAAAGTTCTGTACACGACAGATCTTTCAGTAATTTCAGAGAGTGCGTTTCCATGCGCACTC
>JALSOY010000224.1 GCA_026986235.1 Caldifarciminota bacterium | reverse complement strand
ACCAAGGGGGATTTTTGAGAAGATGATCCCCCTTCTCCAGGGGGGATTGGGGGAGGAGAAATCCTATTTCGCCAGGGGAACTGTGGGAATCCCATTGATCCCCTTTTGTGAAATGGGGATTCTGCAAAGAAACCAGCCTGTGGAGGAGGGACCCTGCAAATTTCTTTCGAACTGAAAGTCGTTATCTCCTTTGAGGAAGCATGATTTTTACAGCCCTTGGAACAACTTTTATCTCAACCGGGAGTTTTCCCATGGGTTCTGAGTCCACATGAAAGTAGGAATCTCCCTTAATTTCTACTTCCTTCCCCTTCAAAAGAATGACATCTGACCACCTGTGATGATTACTGTTGAGTATTGACCAGAGGTATCTGACATCGTCGAAAAATCCCGATCTTGTAAAAATGCAAACATCAAGGAATCCGTCAAAGATGGAGGCACCAGGAGCAATTTTCAACTTCCCTCCGTAGAGAGAGACATTGTTTACCATAACCTGATAGCCGTAAAATTTCTTTCCGTCAACTATGATCTCCATTCTTTCGGGTGTATATTTCGTGAAGTAGTAGTACGCCCCTGTCACTATGTAGCTCAACCTTCCGAGGAACCATTTGAGTTTAAATGGGAAATTGTTCACTGCCACACCATCAAGGCCTGCACCCACCATGAGGATAAAGTACCGTTCATTTGCCTTGCCTACATCTATTTTTACAGGGCGACCGTGAAGAAGAACATCAATGGCATCAAAAGGGTCTCTCGGGATTCCCACCTCAAGGGCAAAGACATTGGTGATACCAAAAGGTATCAAACCGACTATGATGTCAGACCCGACGACTCCATTAATGACTTCGTTTAAAGTGCCGTCTCCACCAATGGCGACGACCATGTCAAATCCGAGGTCCACCGCTTCCTTGGCAAGGTTTGCGGCGTCAAAAGGTTTTCTCGTCTTTACAAGTTCTATTTCATTTTTTCCGCCGTCTGCAAGTCTCTTTAGACCGAGGTCGAGGAAAAGTGCATAGGCACTCTTCGCCTTCTTTGACATGGGATTGTATATCAATCTGATCCTCATCTTCTCACATAATAAATGGTTGCACCCATTTCTTCAATGGCCACTCTCTTTTCCTGAAGAAGGAGGTCAAGATGGCCTTGAGTTTCTGAAAGAGCAAGAAACCTCTGGTGGTCTGGAAGATCAGGAAATATTTCCCTGCAAATTTCAAAAAGGGTTCTCGGAGTATCCCCTATCTTTGAATAAACCTCTTCCTTCCGTTTCTCGTAGTGAATGAGCCTTCTTCTTATGACCTCCTTATATCCCGTAAAAGGTTTTCCGTGTCCCGGCATTACAAGGTTTATGCCCCTTATGTTCAGGGTTCTTTTGAGAGAATCCATGTACATGGGGAGGCTCATGGGTCTTTCATTTTCCCCCGGCAGCGGAGGCTCAAGTACCGGATTGGAGGTGATTCCCTCAAGTAGATGGTCACCTGAGATGAGTCTGCCTCCTGTTTTCAGCACTATGTGGCCTGAAGCATGACCTGGTGTGTAGATAATTTCAATTTCAAAGTTATCGATCACAAACAGGCTATCTTTTTCTACAAAACAGTCCACTTCCGTGGATACGGAATGATCTTTAAAAAATTCCCAGAAGAGGTTCATCCGGTTGATAATCTCATCCGGTACGCCGTTTCTCTGCCAGAATTTCAGGAAGTACTCTTTTTGACGGATCCATTCACCGTGGTAATCGGTTAACCAGTAAGCGTTTCTCACATGGGTGCATATTCTGGCGCCGGACAGCTCCCTGATCCACCCTGCGAGGCCCATGTGATCCTGATGTGCATGGGTAATTATGATGTAGTCTATGTCTTCAACCTTTAGATTCCTTTCTTTCAGGGCGTTTACAAGGCTTCTTTTCGCCTCCTCCGTGTTGGGGCCTGTGTCTATGAGGATGTTATTGTTTCCAACCTTGAGTAAGTAAAGGTTTACCGGGCCCACGGGATAGGGTGTGGGAATGTCAAAACTCAGGATGTCAACCATGAGATTAAAGTTTAACCTCCGGTAAATGTAACATCAAACGCCTGCTGGGGTTTCATTCCCCACCGTTTCAGTTATAATTTAGTCAAAAAGGAGGTCAAAAATGGGAACAAAAGGAAGGGCAATAGTGGGAGAGCATGCGGATAAGATTATTGAGCTTTTAAACAGGGCACTCTGTGACGAGTGGCTTGCTTACTACCAGTACTGGATCGGTTCCAAGGTCGTGAAGGGTCCCATGAAAGATGCGGTGATTACAGAACTCATGGAGCACGCAAACGATGAGTTGAGACACGCGGACATGCTCGTTGCGAGGATCCTTGAGCTTGGGGGGACCCCGGTCCTCTCTCCGGACGAATGGATGAAGCTTACGAACTGTGGTTATGACAGGCCCGATGACCCCGCTGTGAGAAAGGTCCTTGAGCAGAATATCAAGGGAGAGCAGTGTGCGATTGAGGTGTACAACAGCCTGCTCAAGTACACCAGGGACATTGATCCCGTTACCTACAACATGGTTCTCCAGATCCTGACAGACGAGGTTGAACACGAAGAGGATCTTCAGGCGCTACTTGAGGATCTTGAGAACATGGTTTAACCGGAGACCTCTTTCAGAGAATAGACATCGGATCTGATACCTTCAACGATTGATTTTACGGCAAATCTTGCTGCGTTGATGGAGGTATAAGAGGGTATGTTATAAAGGAAAGCGGCCCGTCTGATTTTCACAGAGTCAAGGTAAGCACTCTTCCCCGATGGAATGTTTATAACCATTACGACCTTACCGGCCTTCATCCTTCCTATAACGCCCTCGCTTCCCTCACTGAGTTTCCCCACGCTTTCCACATTAATACCGTGTTTTTTGAGATACTCTGCCGTTCCTTCAGTGGCAATTATTTTTAGTCCTGCATCTTTTATCTTTTCTGCAATATCCAGTATCCTGGGTTTTGCAGAATCCCTCACGCTGATAAACACTTCACCGTCTTTCCCGGGCAGGCTGAAGCCTGCCGCAACCTGAGACTTGTAAAAAGCCTCACCGGGCGTTTTCCCCACGCCCATAACCTCACCAGTTGACCTCATCTCAGGACCAAGGATGGGATCCACGCCTGGAAACTTGTTGAAAGAGAAGACAGCCTCTTTCACGGCGTAAAAGCCGTGGTTGTGACTACGAAGACCAAATTCCCTGAGCTTACGCCCCAGCATTACCTTCGTGGCAACCTTTGCAAGGGGGACACCTGTAGCCTTTGATATAAAAGGCACGGTTCTTGACGCCCTGGGGTTTACCTCTATCACATAGACTTCTCCCTCTCTGATGGCATACTGGACATTCATAATCCCCCTTATGTCCAGCTCTCTGGCAATTTCCACTGTTATCTCCTGCACCTTGTCGATAATTCCGTCAGGCAACATGTAGGGTGGGAGTATCATAGCAGAGTCCCCGGAGTGTATCCCTGCCTCGTGGATGTGTTCGAGAATTCCACCAATGTAAACATCTTCTCCGTCAGCTACAGCATCAACATCAATTTCAAAGGCATCGATGAGGAACTCATCCACGAGAAGGGGCCACCCTATGGTCTCGTTTTCAAGATAGAATTCCAGCTCCCTTCTATCGTGGATCACGCCCATTGCCCTCCCACCGAGCACATAGGATGGTCTTACGAGCACGGGGTAACCTATAAAATCTGCAACTTTAATGGCTTCAAGGGGGGTTCTCGCTATACCGCTTCTCGGCCTTTTCAAGCCCAGTTTGTCGAGAAACTCCTTGAATCTTTCCCTGTCTTCAGCCCTATCAATGGCATCGAAATCCGTGCCCAGAATGGGAACGCCGTATTTTGCAAGTTCCCTCGCCATGTTCAGAGGAGACTGGCCGCCGAATTGAACAATGACGCCCATGGGCTTTTCCTTTTCGACGATGTTCATTACATACTCGAATGCCACAGGTTCGAAATAAAGTCTGTCCGATGTATCGTAATCAGTGGATACAGTCTCGGGATTGGAATTTATCATGATCCCCTTATACCCCTCCTCTTTTATGGCAAGAATGCTGTGAACACAGGCATAATCGAATTCAATACCCTGTCCTATCCTGTTGGGACCACTCCCCAGCACGATAACACTTTTTGATCCCTTTGCATAAAGCGGGGGTTCCTCGTCCTCCTCTTCGTATGTCGAATAAAAATATGGGGTGTAGGCCTCAAATTCCGCAGCACATGTATCTACCACCTTAAAGACCGGTTTTATGCTGTACTTTTCTCTCTGTTTTCTTACGAAGTCCTCACCTGTCCCGGCAAGCTCTGCTATTCTCTTATCCGAGAATCCCCATTCCTTTGCCTTTCTGATAACGGTGCGCGACAGGCCACCTATTCCAAGCCCGCGGATCTCGTTTTCGAGATCAACTATCTCCTTTATCTGGTAGAGGAAGAACGGGTCGATACCTGTAAGTTCCCTCACCTTGTCAACCGAAAATCCAAATCTGAAGGCATCACCTATGGCGAAAATCCTTTCCGAATTTGGACGGGAAAGCTTTTTCTCGATGAACTTCTTAACCTCTTCTAATATGTCACCCTTGAAGTAACCCTTGTTGATCAGAGGTTGAACTATGGATTTCAGACCGGAGGCGTTAATTTCCAGGGAGGAGAGGGCTTTAAGAAGAGCCTCTCTGAAGTTTCTACCTATTGCCATAACCTCACCAACCGATTTCATCTGGGTTGTGAGGGTGGGATCAACCTCCGGAAACTTTTCAAATGCAAATCGTGGAATTTTTACCACCACATAATCAAGTGCCGGCTCAAAGGATGCTGGAGTCTCCCTCGTAATGTCGTTCGGGAGCTCATCGAGGGTGTAGCCGATGGCCAGTTTTGCGGCGATTCGTGCAATGGGGAACCCGGTTGCCTTGGATGCCAGGGCAGAGGAGCGGGAAACACGGGGATTCATCTCAATGACATACATTTCTCCATTTTCAGGATTTACGGCAAACTGAATGTTGGATCCCCCGGTATCAACGCCGATCTCCCTTATGATGGCGATGGCTGCATCCCTCATGAACTGATACTCCTTATCGCTCAAGGTCTGCTGGGGTGCAACTGTGATGGAGTCACCTGTGTGGACACCCATGGGATCAAAATTTTCAATGGAACACACTATTACCACATTATCATTTCTGTCGCGCATTACCTCGAGCTCAAACTCCTTATAACCGGCCACAGATTTTTCAATGAGAACTTTTTTAACGGGACTCATCCTGAGTGCGAGCTCAACGAGTACCAGGAACTCTTCTTCATTTTTTGCTATATTCCCACCAGTCCCTCCAAGGGTGAAAGAAGGCCTGATTACCACAGGGAATCCGAGCTTTCTGGCAATATCAAGACCTTCGTCTATACTCCCGGCATAGCCCGAGTCCGGTACCCTGAGCCCAATGTTGTTCATGGCCTTTATGAAAAGCTCCCTGTCCTCAGCTTTTTTTATAGCCTCAATAGAGGCTCCAATAAGCCTCACCCCGTACTTCTGCAGGATTCCACTTTCATGAAGTGATACAGCGAGGTTAAGACCCGTCTGCCCGCCCAGTGTGGGGAGAAGGGCGTCCGGCCTTTCCCTATCTATTACCTTTTCGACGAATTCCACGGTCAGGGGCTCAATATAAACTGAGTCCGCCATATCAGGGTCGGTCATGATGGTGGCCGGGTTGGAATTGATAAGAATAACCCTGATCCCTTCTTCTTTTAAACTCTTAACCGCCTGGGAACCGGAATAATCAAATTCGGAGGCCTGGCCGATGATTATGGGGCCAGACCCTATGATAAGAACTGATTTTATGTCCTCTCTTTTTGGCACGGTTGCATAATTATAAGGGAGAGTCGAAAAATTATAGAGACCTCAAAAGAGACATTCCTAAAACAGGGATAAGGAAGGACACCTTATTCTCCTTCCCCGTGCTGGAGACCATCAAAGCGCTCAAACTTGAACAGTCTCCTTGATGTGGCAACCATGAGATATTTTCCGTCACTTGTAACCGCCAGTGATACAGGTGAAGTCTGAAACCTCACTGATGTCACAAACTCGCCGTTTTGACTGAACTTTTGAACCCGGAAACTGTCTGCAACATATATGTAGCCAGAATCGTCCGAAACGGCGTCCACAGGTATTCTGAAAGTCCCCTCAACCGTATCTCCTGCCGGATTATCCCCTCCGAGGTGCAAAAAAGGAGTTGTAGTGTCGGTGGGAAAGGCCTCCACCCAATTGTGATTGAGAGAAACAGTTATCACCCTGCCGGAAGGATCCAGCCAGAGATCCAGGGGATTGTCAACATAAAGTGAGCCATTTCCTCGAGTCGCCACTGTATCCACGACAGAGTCAGGGACAAATCCTATAACTACATCCTCCACGGTATCTGAAACGAAGATCCTCTCCCCCAGTGTAATTCCGGTTATGTGTTCTATCTCATCAGGGATGTAGATCGTGTCCCAGCTCCCGCTATTGGAAAGTCTAAAAATCACACTTTCCAGACCCGCGAAGTAGAGGTTTCTTTCGTCGTCCTGGGCGAGTGCCGCCATGTTGACTGGGACGGTGAATTCTTCTATAACTTCACCTGTTATGAGCATTTTTTTCACTCTATCCCCGTAGAGAACATAGATAAAGCCATCCTTTCCCACGATTACATCAGAAATTGAGTCGAATGCCAGGGTTCCACCGGGCCAGTTTTTATCAAGGACATAACTTCCAATGGGGGGTAGGTCGCCCATTCCCGGTTCTGGAGGTATGGGGTATTTCCTGCCGCAACCGGCGAGAATAAGAATGAGTATCGGTAAAAACCTCTTCATGGTCTGTACTCCACCGAAAATCTGTTAACAAGACCGAGAACACCCATGTCAACTGCTGAAAAACCGATTTTGAAGACCTTAATCCGGGTTTCAAAACCAAAGCTGAAACCACTCAGAGGAAAACTCCCCGAAGGTGGGCGTGCGTTGAGCTTCATTCCACCCTGGAGTGAGAGTTTTTTGACAGGAATGAGTTCAAACCCGAGCTTCAGGGTCTCAACATTGTCAGATGGTTTGTCGAGTTCGAAGGCGACTCTGAGATTGTCTCTGATGAGTCCCGAAACTCCCATTCTGTAAACTATGGGGATGGGGAAGCTGAGATACCCTTTCCCCGGATTCACATCGGGTCCCAGGTTTGAGAGAGACACCCCGATTCTTATATCTCTGTATCCCACGAGGTAATAGGTGCCCACATCGAGGGCAAACCCGTATGACCTGAGGTTGTAGAACTCCTCTGTAAACCCTTTTAAGTTAAATCCAAAGGAAAATCTGTCTGTTACGCGCCTTGAATAGTTAACTCCGAGAAGGTAGTCTCCAAAGTGGAAGTATCTGCCGGTGCCATAGGGGTGGTATTCATCGGTAATTTCCATGTATCCAGCATCGAGACCTATAAGGAATATGCCTGTATTTCCGAGCAGTCCGAGATCTTTAGAGACGGAAATGCAGGTCATGTAAACATCCTGTGGAAGAATTGCGAAAGAGGCGTAGTATGAATTTCCGGTGTTTGGAACACCTCCAGGATTCCAGAAGAAGGTTGATGGATCGTCTGCCACTCCCACGAAGGCACCACCCATACCGGTAGCACGGGGGCCGATCCCTATTTTAAGAAAGGCCATGGAGGTCGTGCCCACCTTTTGCCCTCCCAGACTTTCAAAAATTCCGTCAGCCCGGAGGGTCGCAATAAGAATTATCGCCAAAAATACTCTTCTCACCATTCCACAGAAACTCCCAGTTTTATCTGTCTCGGTGCCATAAACCTCGCAGGTGTATTGAGATCCCTGATCCTGAACCCCGGAGGTACGGGATCACCGGGTGTGTACGCCTTACCGGTGAGTGGATTTACATACCTGACGAGTCTGGCG
>JALSOY010000223.1 GCA_026986235.1 Caldifarciminota bacterium | reverse complement strand
TCTCTGACTCCTTGTTCTGAAGCAAAATCAGTATAAACAAAAGATCCGGGATACTTCTCGGTCTTATCGATAAACGATGGAGAAAATACAACACCCGGGGAGGCGAAAATAAGTCTATCCTCAAGAAGACTGTTGACGAGAGCACCTATGTTCTTTCTTCTGACTGTTTCAACTCCATCAATGGGTTCATCAGAGATGGCAATAATCCTGTCGGCAAAACTGGCAGATTCAATACTGCTTTTCAGAAGGTTGGCCTCTCCGTCTTGAAGGATGTCGAAGAGAATAACCGTCATATCATCCCCATCTTATTATATTTGCGCCCCAGGTGAATCCGGCACCGAAGGAGACGGTGAGAACGAGATCACCTCTTTTCAGAAGTCCCTTCTCCTTCATTTCTGCAAGGGCTATGGGGATGGACGCCGCGCTGGTGTTCCCGTATTTATCAATATTTATGTAAACCTTTTCCGGTGGAAGGCCGAGTTTTTCACGAGTCGCGTCAATAATTCTTACATTGGCCTGATGGGGTACGAGCCATGTGATGTCCTCCTTTTTGAGGCCGGCCCTTTGAAGAACCGTGAGTGCAGCGGCCTGCATGTTCAAAACGGCATGTTTGAAGACCTCCCTCCCTTTCATAACCGTATAGTGGAGTCTTTTTTCAACCGTTTCCTTTGATGCAGGTCTCCTTGAGCCACCTGCAGGAAGGTACAGGAGGTCACCGAGGTTCCCGTCTCCCCCGAGGCACGAGGTAATTATTCCGTAGGGAGAATCGTCCTTCGTCAGGACAGCGGCACCGGCTCCATCACCAAACAGTACATAGGTGGCCCTATCTTCTGGATCCATAAACTTGGTTAGATTCTCCGCTCCAATAACGAGTATATGCCTGTAATTCGGGAGGTTAAGGAGTCCACTTGCCACATCCAGGGCATATATAAAACCGGGACAGGCTGCCTCCATGTCAAAACACGGTTTTTTCCTGACACCGAGGTTTTTCTGAACTATACATGCCGTGGCGGGGTAAAACATGTCAGGTGTGGCTGTTGCAACGATGATCATGTCGAGGTCCTCTGCAGATATCCCTGCATCTTTGAGTGCCCTCTCTGCGGCACGGGTGGCAAGATCTGATGTAGCCATATCCGGTGGTGCAATTCTTCTCTCCACTATTCCGGTCCTGGTACGGATCCATTCGTCAGATGTATCCAGAAATTTTTCAAGATCAAAGTTTGTTACCACATTGTCGGGAACATAACTACCGATACCAATAATTCTAACGCCCATTTTAAACGCTCCAGGGAATTTGTTAAAGACCTTAAATGTTAATCATCCCGGTGGGGTTAAATCAAGCATTCATCTGAACGCGTTTGAAAAATCTCCCTTCAAAAGAAGGGAGACAAAGGGGGATGTCCACCAGTAAACTTAATTCAAACGGAGATCTGGTCCCGAACGGATAGATATAATTTTTAAGCCAGATTCGAAAGATTTTGAGACTCATTCTTAAAATCTTGACAGGTGACCTGACGGGGGTTATATTGAATAAAAAATCATGCGGAGGTGATTGAAAATGTTTGGATTTGGCAGAGGATTTGGAAGAGGTTTCGGATGGTGGGGAAGAGGTTTTGGATGGGGTGCCAGACTGGGGTACTGCCCCTGGACGGGTATGCCAAGAGGATGGAGATGGATGGGATACTATCCTTATTCCTGGACTCCTCCTGTAACCTACGGGGCAAATGTTCCTGTATATGGCACGGAAGATATCGGCGTTCTCAAAGCACAGGCTGACGCCCTCAGGGAGGAAATCAGGAGGATTGAAGAGAGGATAAGACAGCTTGAGGAGCAGGGAAGATGAAGGTTGCTGTAACATCTACGGGACCTACCCTTGACTCGCCTGTTGACTTCAGGTTTGGCAGGTGTGCTTACTTCCTTGTCGTTGACACGGAAACCATGGAGTTCCAGGCATATCCCAACCCTGCGGTGAACGCTCCCGGTGGTGCAGGTACCCTCGCTGCTCAGTTCGTCGCTTCCCTTGGTGTAACTCATGTTCTGACAGGCGAAGTGGGACCCAACGCCTACCCAGCTCTTACGGCAGCCGGAATTACACCTGTAACAGGAGTCTCTGGCACGGTAAGAGAGGCGGTGGAGGCCTTTAAAAGAGGAACAATACAACCAGGGTGGACACCTCCAGGCTGGAGCCCGTGGCAGAGGCCACAGGTGAGCAGGGAAGAGGAGCTTAAAGTATTAAAAAATCAGCTTGGGGTCTTAAAAGAACAGCTCAACGCTCTCGTGGAAAAGATCGAGAGGCTTGAGAGGGAGGAAAACAGATGAAGGTAGCCATCACATCAACAGGTCCGACACTGGATTCACCGGTGGATCCAAGGTTTGGACGCTGTGCTTATTTCATCATAGTTGACACGGATACTCTGGAGTATCAGGCAATACCGAACCCTGCGGTGAATGCAACAGGTGGAGCAGGCACGATGGCCGCTCAGTTCGTTGCATCCCAGGGAGTTCAGGCAGTGGTCACAGGAGAAGTAGGGCCGAATGCCCTCGCAGCACTTCAGGCGGCCGGGATCGGCATGATCACCGGTATCACAGGCACAGTGAGGGAGGCAGTAGAGAGAATAAGGAGCGGAAACTTTAGCATATCAACGCCCCAGACACCGCCTCCCCCTCCGGGCACCGGCTTTGGAAGGGGCGGCGGCATGGGATGGGGTAGAGGCAAAGGAGGTGGATGGGGCCGCCGTGGCGGACGAGGCCGCGGGCGCGGAGGCTGGGGTCCCGGATTCTGAAATGAAAATCTCCGTGGCTTCCGGTAAAGGGGGGACAGGTAAGACTTTTGTCTCCACCTCCCTCGCTCTGAGTATAGATAAGGAACTCGTCTTCCTCGACCTCGATGTTGAGGAGCCCAACGCACACATTTTCATAAAACCCGAGTTTCACGAAGAAAACGATGTAGGAATACCTGTCCCAAGAGTTGATTACGAAAGGTGCGACTTCTGTGGAGTCTGTCAGGAAGTCTGTGCGTACAACGCCATCTTTGCCTTTCCCAATACCAGGAAAGTGGTGGTTTTTGACGAACTCTGTAAAGGCTGCGGCGCGTGCATCGTCCTCTGTCCACAGAAGGCCCTTTACGAAGTTCCAAGACCGGTTGGTAAAATGCGCCATGGAAGGAACGGAAAAATCGAATTTTACGACGGTAAACTCAACACAGGAGAAATAAACACCACCTACATGATCACACACATTCAAAAGCAGGTAAAGGAGGCAAATCTCGTCATAGTGGACTCACCACCCGGCACTTCCTGTCCCATGATCCAGGCTATTAAGGGTTCAGATTTCGTCATACTCGTTACCGAACCCACACCCTTCGGACTATTTGACCTGAGCCTCGCCTATGAAGTCGTCAAAAAAATGGGAATCCCGGCTGGTATCGTTATCAACAGATATGGCATCGGTGATGACCGTGTAGAAAAATTCGCAGAAGAGCGGAAGATTCCCATTCTTCTGAAAATTCCATTCTCAAAAGAGATTGCCAGATACTATTCAGAGGGCATCCCCATCGTACAGGTAGAAGAAAGGTGGAAGGAGGAATTCAGATCCGTATTCGAAAAAGTCAATCAGATTCTGGAGGGTAAAAATGCTTGAGATAGCCGTCGTGAGTGGCAAGGGAGGAACAGGGAAGACTTCGGTAACTGCCGCATTTGCAACACTCGCAAAGTCCAAGGTGCTTGCAGACTGTGATGTGGACGCTCCGGATCTCCATCTCATACTCAAACCAGAAATAAAACAGACCAGCGAGTTCTACGGCATGAAGCGGGCTTACATCAGGCTTGATGACTGCACCTGGTGTGGTATCTGCCGTGAATACTGTAGATTTGACGCCATAAGTGAAGACTATGTTGTTGATCCCATAGCCTGCGACGGTTGTGAGCTCTGTTATCACCTATGCCCTGAAAAGGCAATTGACCTGAAACCCACACTCTCCGGTCACTGGTATGTTGCCAAATCCAGATTTGGCACCTTTGTCTATGGAATGCTCGAAATTGGTGAAGAAAACTCCGGCAAACTCGTAACCGTCATAAGAAAACAGGGGCTCTTTCTTGCTCAGAAAGAAGGCGCAGACTACCTCCTCGTTGACGGCCCACCCGGAACTGGCTGCCCCGTAAATTCCACCCTTTCAGGACTCAAATACGCATTCGTGGTGGCTGAACCCACCCAGTCGGGCCTCCACGACCTCGGCAGGATCATTGACCTAATGGAACACTTCAGTGTGTATCCCCTTGTGATCGTTAACAAGTTCGACCTGAATGAAAGTGTATCAAGAAAGATAGAGGAGTATGTGAAAAAGAGAGGTGCAACAGTACTGGGGAAGATACCTTTCGATCCGGCAGTAACAGAATCCATGACTCAGGGATTAAGCGTTATAGAATTCGGTAGCTCCCCCGCCTCAAAGGCCATAGAGGAAATATGGAGGAAATTTGAAAAGGGATTAACGGCGACTCCCCTGTAAAACCGGTACTCTATAATTTATCCCATGAAGTTCCACAGGCTAATCCTCAAACAGCTCAGGAAAATAGATGTTGTCCTGCTTACAGTCACATCTGTTGGCCTTGGCATCGCCATCGTCCTTCAAGCCCACATATTCAGTAAAATCGTTGACAGGGCCTTCCTCCGGGGCGAAAGCCTGCAGGACCTCCCCATCTTAACCCTCTTTTTTATCGTGGTCACAAGATCCATCTTCATCTGGCTGAACAACCACTTTGCAACTTCAGCTTCCCTCAGAATAAGGTTTACCCTGAGGGAAAAACTCCTCAGAAAAATCATAGAACTCGGCCCCACATACACATCAGGTGAAAGAACAGGAGAACTTACCTCGACACTTACAGAGGGAGTTGATAAACTCGACCCTTACATCCGGGAATATATTCCACAGGTCATTCTCACCGCTGTCATTCCCATTATGGTTTTGTTCTTCGTATTTCCACGGGATTTTTACACAGGAGCCGTTTTTGTTATCACCGCCCCCCTTATTCCGTTTTTCATGGTTCTCATCGGCATGGCCGCAGAGAAGGTTACGAAAAAACAGTGGAGGTCCCTGGGCAGAATGAGTGCATACCTCCTTGATGTCATTCAGGGTCTTACAACACTGAAAATTCTTAACCGATCCAGGGGGGAAAGGGAGAGATTAAAAAGAATAGTCGAAGATTTCAGAAAAACCACAATAGATGTCCTGAAAATTGCCTTTATCTCTGCATTGACTCTTGAACTCATAGCCACATTGAGCACTGCCATAGTAGCGGTAGAGATAGGCCTACGCCTCCTGTACGGTAAAATGGTTTTTCAGGAGGCATTTTTCATCCTTCTTCTTGCCCCCGAATTTTACACACCTTTCAGACAGCTCGGTGCAAAGTTTCACGCAGGCATGGCGGGCATAGAGGCCGCCTCCCGCATCACAGAAATCCTTGAAAACCACACGAAGATAGATACAAAAGGGAGGAAACCTGCTTCCTTTTCACACGAGATATGGTTTGAAAATGTGAACTTCCATTATGGAAAGCGAAAGGTTCTGGATGACATTAACCTGACCATCAAAAAAGGGGAAAGGATTGCCCTCGTGGGTCCCACGGGATCAGGAAAGTCCACCCTCGTCTCACTTATCCTCCGTTTTAACGATCCCTCATCGGGCAGAATAACGGTGGACGGGATACCTCTGAACCTTTTGAATATCCACGAATGGCGGAAACTTATCTCCTGGGTGCCTCAGACTCCATTCATTTTTAACGCAACGGTTCTCGAAAACATAAAAATTGCAAAAACCGGGGCAGGTATCGACGAAATCATCGATGCGGCAAAAAAGGCCTTTGCCCATGAATTTATTGAGAAGCTCGAAAACGGGTACCACACCGTTGTAGGTGAACATGGAATGCGTTTAAGTGGTGGTCAGGCCCAAAGGATAGCCATAGCCCGGGCGTTCCTCAAAAATGCACCCATACTCATCCTGGACGAGGCAACGAGTAATCTTGATCCCGAAACCGAGGAGAAGATACGAAAGGCGATCGAAAACCTCATGAAGGGAAGGACCGTAATTATTATTGCCCACAGACTATCAACCGTAGTTAACGCTGATAAAATCGTTGTCCTCCGTGACGGCAGGATAGTTGAAGCGGGAAAACACGAGTTACTTATCATGAATAATGGATTTTATGCTTCAATGGTAAAAAGCCATGAGGGTGTTTAAAAGACTTCTATCCTTCGTCAAACCTTACATTCTCGGAGTAATAGGGGCAACACTCCTTGGAGCCTCCACTGTTCTTGCAAGTGTCGGCCTCATGGCGACATCAGCCTACATCATATCCAGGGCGGCTCTCCATCCCGCCCTCTATACCCTGCAGCTCGCAGTCACCGGTGTACGCTTCTTCGGAATATCGAGAGGAGTATTCAGATACTTCGAAAGACTCTTCTCCCACAATGTAACATTTAAAATCCTCGGCAACATGAGGGTATGGTTCTACGAAAGACTTGAACCCCTGGTGCCTGCGAGAACCATATCCTATAGATCAGGCGAGTTACTTTCAAGAGTTGTCTCTGACATCGAAACTCTGGAAAACTTCTTCGTCAGGGTTATCTACCCTCCATTCGTGTTTATTATCGTAACCATCATTATGGCCATATTTATGAGCTTATGGGGGAAAAGTTTCTCCTTTGCCCTGACATTTTTCCTCCTTTCCGGAGGCATCCTCATCTCAACATTCACATACTACATGTCAAAAAGAGAGGGGGAAAATGTCGTAAACCTGCGGGGAAATCTGTACGGTGGCATAGTTGATACCATTCAGGGACTCTCTGACCTCCTCATCTTCAACCACGAGGAGGAGCACCTGCGTAAGGTTCTGAGTTTAAATAAAAGTATCGAAACAGGTGAAAGAAAACTCGGGGACATGGAGGGACTGTATAACGCATTCCTGCTTCTCTTTTCAATGTCAGGGGCCATTTCCGTCCTCGTACTTGCAATAATGTCTCACCGGAATGGGACACTTTCAGGTTACATGATCGCCGTCCTCTCCCTTTCGGCACTTACAGCCTTTGAAGCAATAATGCCGCTACCGGCCGCAGCAAAGATGTTACAGGCCAACCTTGAAGCTGGCAAAAGACTCTTTAAGGTGGTTGACCAGAAACCTGCGGTTAAAGATCCCGAAAGGCCAGCAGAACCACCTGAAATTTTCACCGTAAGGTTCGACCATGTGAGTTTCTCGTACAACGGCGAGTATGTGCTTGAAGATGTCTCCTTTTTCGTACCTGAAGGCGGCAAAGTGGCTATAGTTGGTCATAGCGGGGCGGGGAAGTCAACTATTGCCAATCTCCTTCTGAGATTCTGGGACCATTCAAAGGGAAGAATTGAGATTGGAAGTGCTAACATCAGGCAACTCCGCCAGTCAACTGTCAGGGACCTCATCGGTTACATGTCACAGAGAACTTACATATTTGCAGGAACCATCCGGGAAAACATTCAACTTGCAAGGCCGGACAGCACCTTCGAGGAAGTAATAAATGCAGCAAAACTCGCCGGAATACACGAGTTCATATCTTCGCTACCGGATGGGTACGACACCTACGCAGGTGAGAGGGGGATCTTTCTAAGTGGTGGAGAAAGACAGAGGATATCTCTTGCCAGGATCATCTTGAAAGATAGCCCGATCCTCGTACTTGACGAACCCACGGCAAATCTCGACCCGGTTACAGAGAAGGAAATCCTCGACAACATCTTTGAAAACCTATCAGGAAAAACCATCATCTTTATCACCCACAGGTTTACCCACATGGACAAGATGGACAGAATATTCGTCCTGCACAGGGGCAGAATAGTTGAAAGTGGGACGCTCCCAGAACTCCTCTCCACGCCGGATGGTCTTTTCAGGAAAATGTGGGAGATCCAGAGAGAAATCCTCTACTCC
>JALSOY010000222.1 GCA_026986235.1 Caldifarciminota bacterium | reverse complement strand
AGGCAGCTCCTTTGAGAATCAGAAGTACCACATCACCGTCTGCCCTTGTGCTGTAAGGATCAGGAGTGTTGAAATTAAAGGTGTATTCAACGGGCTCTGTCACCATCCTGAGAATCTTTCCAACCCATCTGAGACCCTTCCTCGCAGGATTTAAAAGATTTTCTTCGTGCCTGACCATAGAATAAAGGGCCTCCACAGTATCCCCTCTGAAAGTTCTGGTAATCTCTGGCATCACAAGTGGGGACTCACTCGATCCAACTGCAAGCCAGAAAACATTTGTATCCGAGTAAGGATGCTCAAAGTACTTAATTTCTCCATATTTTACGAAGTACCTCTTCATCCCTGGGCTGTAAAAGTAAATGGAGTCACCTGTATCAAAAGAGCCGTCACCTCCGTCAAAGACGAGTAAAGGAACTTTCCTGAATACGGCCTCCGCCTCACTGAGGGACGCCTTCAGGGTATCACTCGAACTGTTGTAAAGAACGAGAGAACGACTTGACAAAGGAAGGGTTATACCGAGACTTCGCAGCATACTTCCTGTAATCCTGTAAATCCCGGATCCTGTAACCTTTATCTTTACCCACATGGGGGCGGTTGAAAAAGGGTTTACCGCGGGAGACGGCTTCCTCCTCACTTTAAACCGGGGGTCATAGTTCGGAAACTCCTCCCTGTAAACCTTCTCAAAAGGATCATAACCGGTATAGGGGATGAAGTCCTGGTCTTTCGAACTTTTGAACTCGAATCTGATCTCAATCTTATCGAAGACCTGAAGTTTACCGGATGAAAAGTCGTATCTGTAAGGAAACACCTTTATCTCCTGGTACCGTATGTGCCTCAAAATCCCGGTGCCACCATTTTCCCAGAGTTTTACAGGGAAAAGAGATGACCCGCCATAGATCCCTCCCTTTTTGTAAACAGGAGTGAGTCCGTCTCTCTCAAAAAAGGGTACGGGATCGGGAGGTGGAACGGAAAAGGTCTTTGATGAAACCGGTTTAACGCTGATCCTTGATACATCCTTCCCCGGTGGAAGTGCAATTTTAACCGAGATAAAAGGGATCTGGGGATAGCCGGGTTCATCCACCGCAAACCCGTCGCCCTCCAGAGGGTAACCTGTAAAAGAGCTCCTGAGCTCCAGCGTTAAACCATCGGTTTGATTTATCTGTACGAGAGAGATGAGCAGAATGAAAAGGAGCGTCATTTTTCCCTCTCCCATTCCTCAAGTGGGATTGCCCTGTCGATCAGTAAAACCGGAATGTCGTCAATCACCGGATACACGAGTCTGCAGTTATGGCAGATCAACACATTGTCCCTGTATTCAAGCTCTCCCCTGCATTTCGGGCACACAAGGATCTCAAGAAGTTCTTTTTTCAAAGCCATGATTCCCTCCTAAAAGAGTGTCATCTGTTTCGACTCAGGTTTACCAAAAATTTCAATTTTCCCATAAACGCCGTCGTAACCCGGTGTCACCCTGACCTTACCTTCCCTGACGAGTTTAATTCCCTCAAAAATTCTCTCGTTTATTTTCCCTTTCATGTCATCGTAAGGGATCTCCAGGAGAACTTCGAGCTCGGGGCCGAGGTTCTTTATCATGCTCTCATACTCACCCCTCACCTTTCTGGATTCTTTACCCACATTGAGAGCTTCTGCTATGATCTCGTCAAGGGGGACAAGGTTTCTGTATCCAACCTTCCCTTCAGGGACGAATCCTTCGGGTCTATCGGCAAGATCTTCCACCCTGTGGAGTACTCCGATGGTAAGGGGTCTTCCGCACACGGGACAGATGTTGTTGATGGACTTTGACTGGCGGGGATGGTAACTCACCTTACAGTTTCTGTGTCCATCGTAATGGTACTTTCCCTCTTCAGGGAAAAATTCGATGGTAAACAGGAAAACTGATGTGTCTTCTTCCCTTAAAACCCGCTTTAGTTCAGAGAAGTCCAGTGGTTTTGAGAAAACATTGGCCTCCCGGCCAATTCTCGTGGGTGAATGGGCATCGGAGTTGGATACGAGGGTGTATCTATCGAGGCTGGATAACCTCCAGTTCATGGGAGGATCAGAAGAGAGGCCTGTTTCAAGGGCGTCTATTTCGCTGGCAAGATCCCCGCAGCATTCTTCGATTGAGTCAAATCCAGAATTTGATCCAAAGAGAGAGAACCATGGAGTCCAGATGTGGGCAGGAATTATGATGATCTCCTCTGAAACCTCCCTCACAATCTCTATGGTGTTTTTCACACTCAATCCAAATACGGGCCTGCCGTCGGCAAAAATACTACCGTAGGGGGCAAGCCTTTTCTGAACCTTTCTGACAGTATCAAAATCTGGATAAATCAGGACCGTATGGATCTTCCTGACCTTACCATCCTGGGAGTAAATGCTGGAAATTTCACCTGAGAGAATGAAATCCACACCGTCGTAGCTGAAGATACCGTATCTATCCGTGGGTTTGAGCTTTTCCTGAAGTTCCTTTAAATAAACGGGATGTAAAACATCACCCGTTGCAAGTAGGTGAACTCCCTTATCTTTTGCGTACTTTGCGAGTATTTCAGGAGTCATCTCCCGTGATGTTGCACGGGAGAACTTTGAATGAATATGAAGGTCTGCGATGTACATTTTAAATTGCAACGAATACGACCCGCGGCGTGCGGCTTCCCGGCTTTGAAAAACTCAGATGCTCGAAAGCATGGATCTCGGTGAATCCGGATCTTTCAAGCATTTCCTGAATAGTTTCATTATTATAAGCCCTCTCAAAATGCTCTTCATCCATCCTGGTGTAAGTATTCTCGCCGACCCTGTAAAAAACAGTAATGTGGAGTCTTGAGATCTTCTTATCAGGCCTGAAACTCGTTCTCCAGATGGAAAGGATTTTTCCCCTGTCAAAGACCTTAACCCCGTCACCCCAGTATTCTTTGAGGGCGTACTCCGTGTTCATGTCAAAAACAAAAGGTCCACCCTGCCTCAGATGTCTTCTCACATTTTTGAATGTTTTAAGGAGTTGATCTTCGTGAATGATGTTGTTAAGGCTATCGAAAACCGAAACTGCTGCGTCAAATCTTTCTTCCAGTTTGAAGCTGGTAAAATCTCCTTCAACGAACCTCACATTGTTAATTCCTTTTGCCTTTGATCTCGCCACCTCAAGCATCTCTTTTGAGCGGTCAACTCCCACAAGGCTGTAGCCCCTGTAGCGGAGAAGCATGGTGGGAATACCTGTGCCGCACCCGATGTCGAGAATCTTTTTCACCTTTATGCGGGCAAATTTTTTTATGAGGGTGTCAAAGTAATCAATCCAGTCAAAGTAGTCCACATCCTTCATAAGCTCGTCGTAAACAGGTGCGATGGATGTGTAGGCCGGGGCAATGGAATGTTTTAAAAAGGGGATCTTTATACCTTTAACCTCCCTTACTGACCAGCTTCTTTCCCTGCATGAGCAGGAAGGCCTTGATAAAATCGTCTATTTCGCCGTCGAGTACGGCATTGGGATTTCCACTCTCAAGACCCGTCCTGTGATCTTTTACCATCTTGTAGGGGTGAAGGATGTAGGATCTGATCTGGTTACCCCATGCAATCTCCCCTTTTTCCTTTTCGACATCTTCCAGTTTCTCGCGCTCCTTCTCTTTGTAATAGTTGTAAAGTCTCGCCTTTAAAATCTTCATGGCTATGGTCTTGTTCTGGTGCTGGGATCTTTCGGACTGGCAGGTAACGACGATACCCGTGGGTATGTGAGTGATCCTGACGGCTGTTTCGTTCTTCTGCATGTGCTGACCCCCTGGACCGGATGACCTGAAGGTGTCTATTTTTATCTCGTCTTCTCTGATCTCCACTTCCACATCCTCAGCCTCTGGATAGACAAAGACCGAGGCAAAGGATGTGTGTCTCCTCTGATTGGCATCAAAGGGGGAGATCCTTACAAGTCTGTGAACTCCCCTTTCTGCTTTGAGATAGCCATAGGCGTATTCCCCTTCAACGAGGATGGTTACATCTTTTATACCTGCCACATCCCCTGGCTGAAGGTCGATAATCTTGTATCTGAAACCCCTCCTTTCTATCCATCTCAAGTACATCCTCATCAGCATCTCGGCCCAGTCCTGGGATTCCGTGCCTCCGGCTCCAGGATGGATGGACAGGATGGCGTTTTTTGTATCCTCCTCGTCCCTGAAAAGGGCCTTTATCTCGAGATCGTCAAGCTCCTTTGTGAGTTTGTTGAGAACTTCCTCAAATTCAGCTTCAAACTCCTCGTCCCCCCTGAGCTCTTCAAGCTCTTCTAAGTACTTGAGCTCATCCTCCACCCTTTCAATGGTGGAAATGTCCCTTCTGTAAAGCTTTAACTTTTCCATGAGTTTCTGCGCACCTGTGCGATCACTCCAGAAATCGGGGGACTGAGCCTTCTCCTCTATAATTCTGACCTCTTTCTTTTTCCTTTCAATGTCAAAGAGCTCCCTTATTTCAGAGAACCTCTTTTTGAGTTCAACGAGTCTCACATCTTTCGCCATAGTAATAAATTATACACCACACAGGCAGAGTATAAACACAGGTCCCTGTGTTCCTTTTGACCAAATTGGTTTTCAGGTGGATAATTTACGCAAGGAGGTGAAGTATGAAGAAGTTAATGTTGATAGCCGCAGTATTCCTGGCAGGGTGGCTCAGGGCCCATCCTATCACTGTGGACGGAGATCCGTCGGACTGGATAGGAATCCCTGCAGATACCGCTGTTATAGATTCAGGAGAATGGATTGCTACAGATCTGACAGGAGACGATCTGGGAGACAACGGTGACGCTCCAAATGCGCCGGATAACCCCGGTGCATACCAGTATCCCTCAGGCATCCCCACTGGAACGGGAGACATCACAGAGGTCAGGATAACTCTCGACACACCTATCGAGGATACCCTGCCCACCTATTTTTACGGCCTCGTGAGGGTAGATTCGTTGAACCAGAACACCATCGTAACCATACTCGTTGATGTGGACACACTCATAGGTTCAAATATGACACCTGATGGATCAGACATTGTGACGGAACGGGCATGGGACCTCTCAATCTTGCTTTATAACGGTGAATTCCACATGTACGACTTCACCGGTAATCCCTTAAATCTTCCTCACCAGGTGGCATTCAATTACACTGAAGGCGTAATTGAATTTGGTTTTTCTGTTGAACAGCTTCCTGAACCTTCAGGGATGTACATCTGGACAGCCGTTTATTCAGGAACCACTTTTAACGGCCAGTACACTGAAGTTGACTCTCTGCCGTCCTCGGTTTCCGGCGGAGGTGGTATGGTTGGTGAGTATGATCCCGACGCCTACGATGTTCTTGCACCCAGCCTGGATTCTCAGACAGCGTTCCTTTCCTCCTACACGAGCACTACACCAGCCGTGCTTCCCTCAGCACTGTTTTACCCCATACCTCTCACCGGAATCATGGACTTCGTTCCACTGTCTATCGAGGAAATCCAGGGGCACTCAAGCTCCTCGCCCTTTGTGGGACTCAAAGTTTTAACATGGGGAGTCGTTTCAGGTGTTTACTCCCGCGGATTTTTCCTCCAGGACCTTGACAGCCTTGGAAGGCCCTATCCCTGGAGTGGCATCTATGTTTACACGAACACGACTCCTTCTGTCTCCAGAGGTGAGGCCATATCAATAGTTGCGGAAGTTGCCGAATTCCACGGTCTAACGGAACTCAAAAACATTGATACCCTGATCGTTGTAGATACTGTTGACAACATCCAGCCCGTTTATGTACCCACGGGAAGTGTTTCAGACGAGCAGTGGGAGGGCGTTCTCGTAATGGTGGATAGTGCCGTGTGTACGAATCCCGATCTCGGCTACGGAGAATGGGAGGTAAACGACGGCAGTGGACCCGTAAGGATTGATGATCTCGGATACAGTTACACACCGGATTCCGGACATGTTTACAGAATCGTTGGGCCTGTGTATTACAGCTACGGTAACTTTAAAATTGAGCCGAGGGATTCTGCAGATGTGCTGGATTACACCCAGGTACCACCACCACAGGTTCCAGACATCGTAATCAACGAGGTCTATTACGACTCTCCAGGTTCGGATCACGGCACATTTACCGAGATCGCCGGAAATCCGGGAACATCACTGGACAATGTTCACCTCATCGGGATAAATGGAAGTAATGACCAGATCTATGCAGACATCGACCTTTCGGGATTCCAGATACCTATAAGCGGTTTCTTCGTCGTTGCTCAGGACACGAGTGTTCCAAACGCCAACTACATAAATCCGGATGTTAACTGGCAGAACGGACCCGACAATGTTCTTCTGGTTTACATTTCCGGATCTGACACCATTCTCATCGATGCCGTGGGATACGGCCCGGAAGATACCACCAGCTGGCACTTCAGAGGCGAATTTTTACCGACAGTGGATGCCCGTTCCGGATACTCTATCGGAAGGATACCTGACAGAATGGACACGGACAGTAATGTGGTTGACTTCACACAGGTTGCCCCGACGCCAGGGATGTTGAACGGTGACCTCCTCTTCACCGACGGATTTGAATCAGGATCAGGCAACTGGTCCGGTGACTGGGGAATATCTCAGGTCACGAGCCACCTGGGTAACTATTCGTTTACCGAGAGTCCCACAGGAAACTATCCAAACAATGCCAATCTCATCGCCACTCTAAATCAACCGATAATGCTCGGACCATACTTTGGTGCGTATCTCCAGTTCTACCACGCATACTGGATAGAAAACGGATTTGACTTCGGACACATAGAAGTTTCAATTGATGGAGGGAACACCTGGACAGAAGTGGCAACTTATACGGGAACACAGTCTCAGTGGACTTTCGAGAGCATTGATCTCAGCGCCTTCTGTGGACTCAACGATGTCAGGATCAGATTCAGACTTACATCTGACGGAGCAGTCACAGAGGACGGATGGTACATTGACGATGTAAAGATCGTGGGAAGCACAGTGGATGTCTCTGCACCTCTCATCGTTCACAATCCACCCGCCGACACGGTAAGTATTCTTGATACGATGCTGGTTCAGGTGAATTACTTCGACCCCTCCGGTATCTTCGCTGATACCATGTTTTATTCCATAGACGGCGCCTCCTATTTCGCACTTTCAGATTCAGCAACCGGGAATACATATTACTACACTATAACCGGTCTCACTCCCGGTGCATTTCTTGAATACTGGTTCAAGGCTGTGGATTCCCACGGTAACGGGAGAATCTCACCCCATTACTATCACATTGCAGGTCGTGTCCTTTACAGGGACGATGCTGATCCCGGTTACATCACTCTTCCTTCAGCCGGAGATTCCCTTGCCGTGAGATTTGACAATGTTCCTGCCGACAGCATCTGGGTGACCACCCTGCTATACAACTTTTACACGGACCCCAACCACGCCCTGGACACGGTCACGGTCCATGTCTGGGATTCCAACGCGGTTGATCTCATCCCCCCAAGGCAGATTTATCCTGTAAACACGCCGGACAATCCTCATACCTGGACAGCCGTGGATATCAGGAATGAAAATCTCTTCGTACCCGGTGGAATGCCCTTCTATGTTGGTGTTGAATACCGGGACACCATCCCTGCGTTACTCCTTGACAGCCCTGGAAGTTTCAACAGCTCCTACAGGTATGCCGGCGGGGAGTTCCATCTTCTTGGAGTTGACCTCTTTATCAGATCAATCGTCGGTGTTTACGGTACAGGTGTTTCAGAATCTCCGATTTCTTATCCCTTCAGACTCATGCAGAATTCCCCGAATCCTGTAAAAGACAGGACGAGGATCACATTTTCCATCCCATCTGCCGGACATGTTGAGCTCGTTCTATACGACCTAAGCGGAAGGAGGGTAAAGACGCTGTTTAACGGTAACCTGGAAAGAGGACTTCACAGTATCGATGTCAGTGTGTCAGGATTGAGGAGCGGGATCTACTTCTATATGCTCAGAGCGGGTGAGATGGTAAAGATGAGAAAGATGATGATT
>JALSOY010000221.1 GCA_026986235.1 Caldifarciminota bacterium | reverse complement strand
TGTATATGTGGTATGCAAGGTCGTAGAAGAAGTATGTCGGTTCACCGTTACTTCTCACGAGGACTCGATCTTTTTCGTCGATTCCCCCTATCTGAGTGGTCTTCAGGTAAACGGCGCCGTCTTTTTCGTAGGTAAGCCCGAGCTCTTCCAGTCTTTTTTTAAGAATTTCCGGATATCTGGATCTGCGGATAAAGGATTCACGGGTGATAACATCAAATTTTACCCTGAACTTTTCAAGGGTTTTCATCTGATCTTCAAGGATCATGTTGACGATCAGTCTTTCTATGTCTTCGTCTTTTGCTATACCGGAGGATTTTAGCTTTTCCGCGTAGGGTACAAGGTAGTCGCCACCGTAGCCATCCTCCGGGAGATCGGGTCTAAGGCCCATACGCCATTTTACAGATTCCCTGAGTGCCCTGATCTGGCCGCCTGCATCGTTGACATAGTATTCTGAGTGAGCGTCGTACCCGCAGTACCTCATGATTCGACGGAGGGAGTCTCCAACAGCCGCCGCCCTTGCGTTCACAACATTAAGAGGACCTGTTGGATTTGCAGACACGAACTCGAGATTTACCTTTAGACCTCTGCCTGCGTCGCACTTCCCGTATTCCTCTGATAATGCCTCTTCTATGACCTGAAGGAGGAATTTATGGCTGAAGGTGATGTTGACAAACCCTTTAACGACTTCAACGGACTCTATCTCGTGTGTGAACGCCGTCTTTAAAGATCTTGCGACCTCAGAAGCGATTTCAACAGGGTTCTTTTTTAGTGTTTTCGCAAGTTGAAAGGGCGAGGTAATGCTGTAGTCTCCAAATCTCTCGTCCTTTGCTGCGGTAATGACGGGATTGTGGTTAATTCCGTACTCTTTTTTTACGAGATCTTTAAGAAACTCACTGATCCTGGTCCTTATTCTGCTCATCTCCGTCTCCTATTTTGAAGGATGGTGCATCAGCCCAGATGAACTCAAGGCTGTAATATTCACGGGCCTCGGGTGTCATGATGTGTACGACTATGTCAAGATAATCCAGGAGTACCCATCTACCCGTTTCGTATCCTTCAACATGGTGGAGTTTCAGATCGAGGTTCTCTTCAATGTGATCACTTATTGCCTGAAGGTGTTCCTTTGTGTGACCTGTGACGAGGACAAAATATTCTGCTATAGAGGGGGAGACAGATCCTATTTCCATGATAAGTACATCTTCGCCTTTTTTATCGAGAGCCAGTTCACCTGCACGCCTTGCAAGCTCAAACAGCCTGTCCTTACTTTTCATTTTTATCTTTCCACCTCACGAGGGTCCAGTCAACATACTCCTTCGTGCCTTCAAGGTCAAGGAGAAGCCTCTTCTCTTCGTCACTTCCTTCTTTTAAGATTTCAGCAAATTTTATCAGGATTTCAAGTTCCTGATCGTCCATGTCCTGAATGAGTTCTATTAATCTTTCAATGGATCCCATGGATACCCTCCAGTGTTTGTTTAAGGTCAAAACAATATCGTTTTTATCAGTTAATGTCAAGGTTACCCGGATTTTACCGACTATTTGTTAAGCCGGTGTGGCAGTAATATAATTTTTCGCATGAAAAGGTCATTTGATGAGATCTGGAAAATAGTTGAGAGATTGAGGGCGCCTGATGGATGTCCCTGGGATCGGGAGCAGACCAACGAGAGTATTAAATACGATCTAATAGAGGAAGCCTATGAGGTGCTTGAAGCCATTGATAATGAGGACTGGAACGCCCTCGAGGAAGAACTCGGAGATGTCATTTTCCTTGCCATGCTTCACACAAAAATCGCAGACGATGAGGGAAAATTCACTCCCGATGATGTCATTGACACAATTGTCAGAAAAATGATAGAGCGACATCCTCATGTTTTTGGATCGAGGAAGTTTGAGTCTCAGGACGAGCTTCTTGAGAACTGGGAGAGAAGTAAGGGGTACGGCATATTTGAGAAAGTGAATTTTTCACTTCCTTCTCTCATGCTCGCTCAGAAGGTGGGCAACCGGGCAAGCAGAGTGGGTTTTGACTGGTCAAATGGAGAGGATGTCCTGAAGAAGATTGAGGAAGAGGTGGAAGAGTTGAAAAGAGCCGAAAACAGAGACGAGATCGAGGAGGAGATCGGAGACCTTCTTTTTTCCATAGTAAACTTCGCAAGGCACAGGGGAATCAACGCCGAGGAGGCGTTGAGAAAAACCGTAAAAAAATTTGTTGACAGATTTTCATACATAGAAAAACGGGCGAAGGAGATGGGAAAAGGTGTGGAGGAGATGAGCCTTCAGGAGATGGACTCATTGTGGGAAGATGCAAAGAAGGAGAGGAGAGATGATAAAGGTTGAGAATGTCGTTATTGGAGGAGGACCCGGCGGATATGTTGCCGGAATCAGGCTTGCTCAGCTCGGTAGAGAGGTTCTCGTCGTTGAAAAAAAGAGGCTTGGTGGAGTGTGTCTTAACGAGGGATGTATTCCGACGAAGGCCCTTTTAAGTGCAACCGATACGATAGAAAACATCGAGAAGTTTAAAAAGGCGGGAATTGATGTTTCCTATAAAGTGGATGTTGACAGGCTCAGGGTGTGGAAAGATTCAGTTGTTGACAGACTGGTTAAGGGAGTGGAATTTCTGTTCAGGGCCAATGGCGTGGGTTATCTTAAAGCAAGGGCAGAATTCGTGCGGCCGGGTGTACTTATGACTGATACGGGGGAGGAAATACATTACAGAAATGCGATAATTGCAACTGGCTCAAGACCTGCGGAGATACCCGGCTTCAGTTTTGGAGATGGTATTATCTCCTCATCCGAGGCACTGGACATCAGGGAGGTACCGGATAGAATCCTCATTATCGGTGGTGGAGTTATCGGTCTTGAGATGGCTACGATCTACTCAAGACTGGGTTCAAAGGTGTATGTGGTGGAGCTTATGGATCAGATACTACCCGGAATTGATCCTGACCTCGTGAAGGTCGTTGAAAAGAATCTCAGACAGAGAGGTGTGGAAATCTACACTTCTTCGAAGGCAGAGGGTAAGAGTGGCAGGGGACCCTACGCCGTCAGAATTTCACCAGGCGGTAAGTTGATTGAGGTTGACAGGATACTCCTTTCAGTTGGCAGGAAACCGAATTCTGACGGTATCGGGCTTGAAAATCTGGGAGAACTTACCGATGAGAGGGGATTTGTGAAGACAGACGGATCCATGAGAACGGGTGTGGATGGCATTTATGCCATAGGTGATGTGAGGGGGATGCCCATGCTTGCCCACAAGGCCCACAGGGAGGGGATCATCGCAGCAGAGAGTATTGCGGGGGAGGGTGTGGAATTCGAAAACAGGGTTATACCTGCAGTGGTTTACACGAGTCCTGAGGTGGCAACCGTGGGATTATCAGAAGCTGAGGCCCGTTCAAAAGGGTTGAAAGTCAAAGTTGGCAGGTTTCCTCTTGCTGCCAACGGCAGAGCTATAGGTATGATGGACTACGATGGCTTTGTGAAGATCATCGTGGACGGAGACACAGATGCGATAGTTGGCGCAGGTATAGTGGCGCCACATGCGGGTGAACTTATAGGTGAGCTTGCCCTCGCCATGGAACTTGAGGCCACGGCCTTTGATGTGGGTTTTACCATACATCCCCACCCCACGATTTCAGAGGCGATCATGGAAGCCGCAGAGTTTGTTCATGGCAGGGCAATTCACATCGTTAATAAGCGCATTTGACAGGCATGAGTAATTACGGGAAAATATTCCAAAAAGAGGAGTGAGGAAAAGTGGCAAGGTTATTTGAATATCAGGGCAAAAAGATCCTTAAAGAGGCTGGTATAAACATACCCACAGGGAAGGTGGCAAGAAGCCCGGAAGAGGCAGTTGAAGTGTTCCGTGAAATCGGTAAGCCCGTCGTTATTAAAATTCAGGTGTGGACCACAGGAAGGGCCGGGATGGGGGGTATAAAGTTTGCCAGCAGCGAAGATGAGGTGAGAGAGGCAGCGGAAGAACTTCTGGGCAAAAGGGTAGGGGAGTTCGAGGTAAAAGAACTACTTGTGGAAGAGAAGCTCGAAATAGATAGAGAATTTTTTGCCGGGATAGTAATAAACGATGCGGAAAAGGCACCTGTGGTGATATTTAGCTCCCTGGGAGGAACTGGAATCGAGGAGATTGCACGGGAACATCCTGACAGAGTGGCAAGTCACACGGTTGATGTCGTCCGTGGCTTTTACTCTTACCATGGCAGGGAACTTGCGAAAAAGACCGGGTTGAGTGGAAAACTCATCGTAAAAATAGGAAATGTGCTTGCCAGTTTGTATAAGGCGATGAATTTATACGATGCAAGATCAGTTGAGATAAACCCACTTGTTCTTACAGAGGATGGAGAAATATTTGCCGCTGATTGCCACATCGTAATTGACGACTATGCAGTGTATAGACACCCGGAGCTTGGAATTGAAATAGCCCGTGAGTTTTCAAGACCTGCTACAGAGCTTGAAAAAATAGCCTATCTCGTGGAGAAGAACGATTACAGGGGGACATTTTATTTCTTCCAGATGGTAAACGATGTGCCACCTGACGGCAGGCACATTGGTTTTCACGGCGCCGGTGGAGGTGGATCCATGATGTCCATGGACGCCGTGCTCAAGGCGGGATTTAAGCCCGCCAATTTCACTGATACCAGTGGAAATCCACCTGCATCAAAGGTTTACCGTGCAGCAATGATAATCCTTTCACAGCCGAACATCGTGGGATACTTCGCATCCGGGTCCGGGGTCGCCTCTCAGGAGCAGGTGAATTCTGCCCGTGGTTTCGTCAAAGCGTTTCTGGAAGACGATCTTGATGTACCAGCCGTTTTGAGACTCGGCGGGAATTTAGAAGAGAAGGCAATTGAGATACTCGAAACTTACCTGAAAGACCTCCCAGTAAAAGTTGAAGGCTACGGAAAGGACGATTCAGCGGATTTCTGCGCCGGGAGATTGAAGCAGCTTGTTGAGAATAACGACAGGAAACTTCACAGAGTAAGGCCTTTGAAGGAATACGAACCGCCTGAGGGTGCCTACAGAATTGAGACTCTCACAGGTACCATCTTCATTGATCATGAAACATGCAGGAAGTGTGAAAGTAAGGCATGCGTTTCAGAGTGCCCCAGGGATGTGTTAAAACTTGAGGATGGATTACCGGTTTTGAACCTCGACGCATCTGAGGTGAAAAAAGGAAAGTGTACCGAATGCCTCGCCTGTGAAATTGCGTGTAAGTTTCACGGAGAAGGTGCCCTTTACATCCATCTCCCAATTCCCGGGTTGAAGGAATACAGAGACAGTTTGATTGAGAAGTAAGCTCTGTCTTTCAGGAGGGGTGGTTTATTCTGGATTTTAGCCACTTCAGGATACCGCGTTTTCCCCGTCCATCCTGGTAATAGTAATAATTCTGGTATTCCCGGTATTTTGATCCGAGGGTGAAAACGCTTATAACCATGCTGTTGAAAATGATGCCGAGCACTTTCGCCTGGACCCTTTCGAGCATGTATATGGCCTTTTTAAGAGAGTTAATGTTTGTAACATTGTGCCTTACGACGAGTATGACACCGTCGGAGTAGGCACTGATCTCTATCGCATCCGTAACTGGCATCAACGGCGCACTGTCTATCACCACATAATCATACATCCCCCTCAACTCCTCTATCACCACCCTCGCCCTCTCACTACCCAGTACCTCCGTCGGATTCGGCGGTATGTGACCACACACCACTATGTCCAACCCACCTACCTCCTCACTACTTACTATCACCTCCCCCAACCCCACATCCCCCATTATCACCTCCGTCAATCCTGGCTCCTTCTCCAACCCAAATATCCTGTGTACCATCGGCCTCCTTAAATCACCATCCACCAACACCACCCTGTTACCCATCTGCGCCATCGTTATCGCTAAATTCGACGCCACCGTACTCTTACCCTCACCAGGACCACTACTCGTCACCAGTATCACCCTCACATCCCCACTCACACCACTAAACCTTATGTTCGTCCTTATACCCTTAAAAGCCTCCGCCGTCGGCGATAAAGGATCATAATGCGTCACCAACTTCTCCCTTATGTCCCTCCCTCCTATCTCCGGTATCGCACCTATCACCGGCACTCCCAATATCCTCTCCACCTCCTCCGGACTCCTCACACTCGTGTCCATATACTCCACCACAAACGCCATCCCCACCCCCATCATCAATCCCAGTATCAAACCCAGTATCACATTCAACCTCTTCCTCGGCTTCACCGGACTCCCCGGTGGATACGCCGGATCTATCACCTTCGCATCCGATGTCTGCTTCGCAGCCGCTATCCTCGCCTCCTCCAACTTCGATAACAACATCGAATACACCGCCCTTCCCGCATCCACCCTCCTCTGTAACTCCGCCAACCTCACCTCGTGCCCCGGCAAACTCTTTAACTTCGCATCCTCCTCCTCTATCAACCTCTCCAACGCCCTCAACTTCCCCTCCAACGCACTTATCTTACTCTGAGACTCTATTATCCCCCCCACTATCTTCTGAAATATCGGATCAGATACACTCGGCCCCTCCTTCACTATCTTACCTATCGCCTCCCTCAACTGCTCCCTCGTCGCCTCTATCTGCCTCTCCACCTGCACCACATCAGGATGTGACTCAGTGTACTCCTCCAGTAACTTCGCCCTCTGTATCTCCAACTCCGTCAACCTGCTCTTTAACTCCTGTATGTATGGATTCGAACTCAACTCCGGCAACGACGCTATCCTCTTGTACTTCCCAAACTCCCCCCTCCCCGAACTCGCCTGCTGCCTCAAATTCGCAAGCTGTATCTTTAATGACGCTATCTCCGTCTCCACATCACTCTTCTCCGCCTCCAGCGCACTTATGTTCGTTATCAAATTCTTGGCCGTCTCGTCAAGTAAAAATATCCCGGTCTCCTGCTTGAACTTCTTTAGTTCGTCCTCGGACTTCTTTAACTCAGCCTCCACTTTTTTGAGCTGTTCCTCAATAAATTCCTTGGTTTTTAAAGCGTCCTCTTTCCCCAGATACAGTGTGTAGTTCACATACTCCTCTGCCACCGCATTCGCAAGCTGCGCAGATGTGTCAGCACCATGTGTCTGAAACTTGATAACGGCAAGGTTGGTATTTCCAAACTGTTTCACCTTCATCTTCGAGGAGAAGTTCTTTGCCATGTGGTACGGATCTTTTACCTTTATGGTAAACTCAGGACGCCATTTATCGGGGATTTTGAGGAGTCTGAATCCCATGAAATCGGCACGAAAGTACTTTCCCACAACACCGGATCCAATTTCCCTACCTGTAGAAGAGAATACACTGAAATTTTTTTCATCTGTCATTTTCACCGTGTACACACCAGGAGGCGGATTCTCCGTTGAAAAGGTGGAATCAACTATAACGCCCCGGGGGAATTTTATATTGAGGCCGTACCTCGCAATAACCCGGCTCAGAATAGTTCGAGATTTGATAATCTTTATCTCTGTAGCAATGGGGTCATAAATGTATGCAGGTGCGGGGGAAATTTCCGGCACTACCGTTACATATGTTTTGGTTATGGAGAGCTTTACGAGGGCATCTGCCTCGTAAACGGGCTTACTGAATGTGTTGTAAATCAAAACCCCCGTGAGAACCAGAAGAAGCGTTACCAAAATGATTTTACTGCGCTTAAGTATTACATCAAAAATGTCTCTCAGGCTTATCTCTTCGTAGGACGAATCGGAAAAATTACTTCCTTCTCTTTCTCGAAATGGCATCATAAATTTTCAGAAGTGGGTTCTTTGTTTTCTTCCTCTTTTTGGTCCCGTCTCCGTAGTAGTAGTATTTTGAGTAGTGGTAGTATCTGTATTTGCCATACTTATAATATCGATAACTTCTTCGGACTTTCATGCCGTTGTAAACAGCACCGATCACCCTTCCTCCAAATCTTTTAAGCTGATCAATGGACCTTTCCAGTAAATTTCTGTCCGTTAAGCCGTCTCTAACGACGAGTATGACACCGTCGGAGTAGGCACTGATCTCTATCGCATCCGTAACTGGCATCAACGGCGCACTGTCTATCACCACATAATCATACATCCCC
>JALSOY010000220.1 GCA_026986235.1 Caldifarciminota bacterium | reverse complement strand
AGGGATGGGGATCTGTTTTTATAAAAGTGGACGGGTTCCCCTATCCCCTCTCATTGAGGGGATAGAAGTAAAATCGAGAATAAAACCTTGAGGAACCCATCATTGTATAATGATAAGACATACCTGTAAAAAAATTCAACCCCTGAGGCTGTAAAAAATCCCATCCTATGAGAAATTTTTTTAAAATTTTAGAACATCATGCTATTTTACTCTAAAACTCTAATGTCTCTCGTGGAGGAGGTATCACCATGAAGTACTTCACCTGATACATCAAAAAGCACCTTCAATTGCTCTCTTCATCCTGAAACACCAGAATTCCCTCAAAAAATTCTCCCCTGATAATTCCGTTAAACTCCTCGCTCGTTTAAAGACACAAATTCAACATATTCAATGAGCTCCCCGATTATCACAATGTCACCTCTTCTAAGTTCTGGCTCCAAATTCCGTATACCTTCAGCAAGGTCTGGACTTATTGAGAAGACCCAGTGTTTTCGACCCGAAGGTATTGACATCCATGCAGGGAGGTGAATTCACCTTCTTTTCTTGCAGAGGATATTATGAGATCAGGCTGTAGGCTCCTCCTGTAGCTTCCTGAGGTTTAAGCAGGGAAAAGATCTCGCACATCAATCTGGTAAGCCCTGATAGAGATCACCTTTTTGGAAATATAAGGCTCAGGCGTTATAATTTAACCACAAAAGTACCTGTGGGGTGTAGGAAGTTGATAAATCTTCCGGACGAGTTTCCAGAAAGCGAATCAATATACGAAAAAAAGTATGCAGCAATCGACCTTGAGACCACGGGACTATCTTTTAGATCAGACAGGGTGGTCGAAATCGGCATCGTTGTGTGGCAGAAAGGAAAGAAAACCCGCGAGTTTGCCACCCTTATCAATCCAGAGCGGCCAATCTCTAAAAACTCCTATAGAATCCACGGTATAAACAACAGAATGGTCGCAGATTCGCCAACATTCAGAGAAATAGCAGACGAGGTCTCAGAAATTTTACGGGATACAATAATACTCGGTTACAACATTTTTGCTGCAGATCTCTCCTTTTTAAATAAGGAGCTCAGAGAAGCGGGCAGAAGACCTATATTTAACCCCATTATAGATACCTATCTTGTCTCAAGAAAGTGTTTCCCCAGTTTAAAGAGCCGATCTCTCAGATCAGTTGCCGAGAATATTGGCATCAAAGTGGGTGCAACCCACAGGGCACTCGAAGATGCAAGACTCACTATGAAAATATGGCTTAAGATGCTGGAAAAGTTCAGGGCACAGGGGATTGAAACTTTCAGAGAATTGAAAGAACTGGGGTATCTTAACGGAAAAATTAAACACAAGGCGAGAGAAATTCTCGAACTTGCCAGGGAGACGGGATTCGTCAAAATTGTCTATCAATCCCCCTATAGTGGGAGGACTGAAAGAGTGATTGAGCCTATTTCAATCAGGGGCAGTAAGATCGATGCGTACTGCCATCTTAGGGAAGATTTCAGAACATTTGAGTTGTCCAGAATTGTAGAAATAAAGGGAGTTGGATAGACTATCCCCATCCTGGTATAGAAGGAGCGGTTCAACCAGAAATCAGGCTGCATTTACCCCTTTCTTGGAGCAATGACAAGAATAACATTATCCCCGCGTCCAACCTGATAGACCCGGACCTTTTTATCTCTTCTCAAAACATCCCTCACGAGTCTCCTCTCCTCGGGTTCAAGTGGATCAAACCTCATCTCCATTCCCGTCTCTTTTACCCTTTTGGCTATGGCCTTCGCCTTATTTATCAAAAATTCCTTGTGTCTCCTTTTGTAACCTGCCACATCGAGGTCAATGTTCAGTTCTTTTTTCTTGCGCTTCACAAGAAGGTTTATTAGATGCTCAAGAGCCGCAAGATTTTTCCCCCCCTTTCCAATAAAAACAGAATCGTATCCCCTTGTGTGTATATCTACATAAAACTTTCTCCTCCTTTTAGGCTCTATCTCGACCTCTACTTTTATACCGAGTTTACCAAAAAACTCTTTTATCGTTTCCTCAATAATATCAAAATCCTCGTCGTCGAGATACAGCCTGATTTTTGCTGGCTCGCCAGTAAGCCCTTCGTTTATTATCTCAAAGCGAGCCTCACTCCTTTCTATACCTGCCTTCCTGAGTGCCTTCTCCAATGCCTCCTCTACCGTTTTTCCTTCTTCTTCGATGTACCGCATTATCTACCCTCCGCTGTACTCTTTTTTATCATGTATTGCTCCAGAATTGTTACAAGGTTGTAAACAAACCAGTAAAGTACAATCCCTGACGGAAACTTCAAAAAGATTATCGTAATAAAGATGGGCATAAATAACGCCATCATCCTCGCATTCTTATCCTGGGCAGGCTGCGTTAATGCCTGACCAAGACTCGCAACTCCCATCAGTATGGGTAATATGTAATACGGATCAGGACTCGATAAATCCTTTATCCAGAGTATAAACTGTGCTCCCCTGAGATCTATTGTTGATCTCAAAACCTGGTAAAGAGCCCAGAAAATCGGAAGCTGCAGGATGAGAACAAGACAGCCTGAAAAAGGATTAACCTTGTACTGCCTGTACAACTCCATCATCTCTTTGTTCAGTCTCTGGGGATCGTTCTTGTAGAGTTTCTGCAACTGCTTCATCTTTGGTTGAAGCTCCTGCATCTTTCTCATGGACCTCAAACTGTACCTCGTGAATGGCCAGAATACGATTTTCATAAGTAGAGAGAAAAGAACGATTACCCACCCATAGTTGGGGATATACCTGTGAAGAAACCTGAAAGAGTAGAGTATGATCTTTGAAAAGATGTTTATGACAGGGGGACCAAACTCGTATATACTCGCAAGATCGTATCCAATGTCCTTTAAAAGAAAGTAATCGATAGGACCAAAATATACCTTAAGTGGGTGAGGTCCGTCTTTTGACAGCGCCGCAAAGGAAATCCGCTCTCCCTCCGCCTCTGCGTAAACCCGGTAAATGTTTCCACCAGGTATCACATCGAATGTGAAAAACTTCGTCCTTATACCAAACCATGCGAAATCTTCTGCTATGGCTCTGAACTGGGACTTCTTGAGTTTACCAAGATTGATTCTGTGTAACCTGTCTTTGTAATAAATAAACTTGAAATTTTTGATGTCCTCTTTCTTATTCTTCTCTGTCCCCTTGAGTCCTGCGTCAAATCTGTAAAGAACTTTGCCCCTGTATCCATCAATCCTGAGATGATAATCCAGCATGTAAATAGATGGATTAAACCTGAATTCTTTAAAAACAGTAAATGAATCGTTAACAACGGCTTTCAAGACAAGGGTGAATGTGTCGGATATGACAAATGTATCCCTGTTTGCCTGAAACTCAAGCTCTGAACCCTTCAAACTATCCGTTTCAAAGTCGAACATACCGTATCCCTCGGGTATGAGTTCAACGGGATTTCCTTCCTGATCATGGTATCTTTTCAGGGTATAGCTGACGAGCAATCCACCTTTTTTCGAAAAGTGTGCTTCAAAATAAGGGGATTTCACAACCACAGGATTTTTTACCTCAACGGTTTTTGCACTCTTTACCTTCACGGTATCTGTCTGGATGGCCTTTTCTTTTATCAGCTTTTTCTTCGGCTGCGGTTTCATAAATAAAGCCTGATAAAGGATCAAGAAGAGGAATATGAGTATCGTGTATGTTAAAAATCTTCTGTCCATATTTCACCTCACCGGATCGTAACCACCCGGATTAAATGGGTTGCATCTCAGAATTCTCCAGAGCGACATTAATCCGCCTTTAAATACTCCATGTTTTTGTATGGCCTCGATACTATAGTTTGAGCATGTGGGGTAAAATCTGCATGTATGGGGAAACAAGGGGGAAATAGCTCTCTGATAAATTTTTATAACGGATATCAGAAAGGATTTCAGGATTTCTCCAGCGTTTTTATAAAGGTTTCCAGATCTCTTTGAAGATCCTGCCACCCGGCCTTGAGTGTAGCCGGGGAGCCCATCAAGACATATCTGCCAGGTGGAAAGAGGTCCTGATGCAGCCGCACCAGCTCTCTCAGCCTCCGCTTCACCCTGTTCTTTTTCACCTTTGTTCTCAACTTCCTTGATGCCGCGAATCCAAAAACCTTTTCTTCCGCTGGAATCCAATAAATCACGAATGTTCTTAATTTTCTCCATCTCCCGTTTTTGATAATATAAAAAAAATCTTCGCTCTTTTTGAGGGTTTTCAAAAGAATCAAGCGGTCAGGATTTTCCTGCCCTTCCTTCTTCTGTTCCTTATAATCTTTCTGCCAGACTTCGTTTTCATCCTGGCACGAAAACCATGTCTTCTCTTTCTTTTAATAATAGAAGGTTGAAAGGTCCTTTTCATCAGGGGCCTCCTTGGGAATTTTTAAGTGGGCGATGGAGGATTCGAACCTCCGACCTCTTGCATGTCAAGCAAGCGCTCTAACCTACGCTGAGCTAATCGCCCACATCAAGCCTGTATATTATAAATATACCTACTGGAATTTACAAGCGGGAATTTACAAGACAGTCTTCTGAGAGCGCAGGAAAAAAGAAAGAGTGTTAAAATTTCCCCCTTTTGACAAAAAGGGATCAAGACAAATATCCCCCCTCTACAAGAAGGAGGATGGAGAGAGATCCCCCTTGGAGAAGGGAATTTGTGGTCTTCCAAAATCTCCCTTGGAGAAGTCAACTAATAATAATTTGGAGTGGTGAATCACGGAAAATACCCCCGTTCTCAAGAAAATAAAACAATACCCTCATTAGCTTATAGAGGGATTGTAATTTCAAGCGGTTAACATCCCCCTCAGTCCCCCTTCTTGAATAAGGGGGACTTTGGTCTCCCACAATCCCCCCTGGTGAAGGGGATCATCGTCCCTCACAATCCCCCTTGGAGAAGGGGGAGACAGGGGGATTGAAATTTAAGCGGTTTACATCCCCCCTTAGTCCCCCTTCTTGAATAAGGGGTTTCAGGTAGTCATGATATGCTTCTTCCAAGCTGAAATGCTTTCCTGTTGACTTCGATGGTTTTCCGGGGCACCCTGTTACTTATGACCCGGATCCAGACATCCTCTGGAATATCAAAAAATCTGGATGCAACTCCAAGCATTATGGTATTGGCCACACGGGGATTCCCGAGTTCCTTCGCCCGTTTAATGGCATCTACCACCACGAGGTTTGCGTAATTTCTTATGGTTTCTTCCACATTTTCAGGATAGGTATCTTCTCCTGCAGTCACGGGAAGGGGAATTATTTCAAGATCGTTCATCACCACGACTCCTTCTCCGGGTTTCAGGTAGTGCAGATATCTCAGTGCTTCTGCCTTTTCAAAGGCGAGTATGAGATCGCATGTTCCCTGTTCAATCAATGGAGAGTAAACCTTTTCCGAAAATCGGACATGGGAGACGACATCGCCACCGCGTTGACTCATACCGTGTACTTCGCTCTTCTTTACATCGTATCCTGCTTCCATGGCAGCGAGTGCGAGGAGTTCCGAGGCAAGTATAATTCCCTGTCCTCCAACGCCGGCGATAATCACATTGTAGCTTTTCATGTCTCATCCTCCGGATGTATTGCATCGAATGGGCATGTCTGGATACAGAGATCACACCCTACGCAGAGCAGGGGATCGATAAAGGCCTTTCCGTTTTTCCAGACAATGGCTGGACATCCCAGCCGGAAGCAGTTACCACATTTATCTCCCTGGCAGAGCTCCTGATCGACAACCTTTTTGGGGTTCTTCTGTAATTTTTTCCATTCATCAGGTAAAAGGACGCACGGTCTATCGGTGATAATCACTGAGGGACCGGGGTAGTTCAAAGCTTCCTTTAACGCCTTTCTCGTTGCTTTCAAGTCGTGGGGATCGACCACATGGATATCTTCAACGCCTATTGCCCGGGCGAGTTCCACGAAGTCCAGTTTTTTCGTGGGCTCACCCCTGATGGTTCTTCCGGTTGCCGGATGTGGCTGGTGCCCAGTCATGGCCGTGGTGTGGTTGTCGAGAATAATAACAGTTGAAAATCCTCTGTTGTAAACAATGTCAATCAATCCGGTTATCCCGCTGTGAACGAAAGTAGAATCTCCGATGACGGCAACTGATTTCTTTGCGCTACTCTCACCTCTTGCCATATTGAAGCCGTGAACGCTGCTAACGGAGAATCCCATATCCACAGTTGTGTCGATACTTTCAATTGGGGGTAAAACCGCCAGGGTGTAGCATCCAATGTCACCCATGACATTAATTCTTTTCTTTTTCAGTTCGAAAAAGATGCCGAGGTGTGGACATCCCGGGCACATGGCAGGTGGCCTTTTGACGGATTTCTGGACGGGAATACCCTGAAGATCCTCGTTTTTCAGAGCTTTTCTTACTATCTGAGGATTCAACTCTCCAGTGTTGGGTATTTTTTCCTTCCCGGTGACTTCAAATCCCAGGATTCGAATCTGTTCTTCAATAAACGGCTCCAGCTCCTCCACGACATAAATTTTTTTAACCATGGATGAAAATTTTCGAAAGAGGTCGTCAGGGAATGGGAAGGGCATGCCCAGTTTCAGGAAGGTTGCTTCGGGGAAGACTTCTCTTGCATACTGATAGGCGATTCCAGAGGCGACGATGCCAATTTCGTTATCCCCTTCTTCTATTCTGTTGATCTCTATGGAGTTTGAAAGATTTTTGAGGGTTTCGAGCCTGTTTTCGAGGATCTCGTGTCTCCTGCGAGCGTATGCCGGGATCATGGTGTATTTTTCAGGATTTTTTCGGTATTCTCTGATCGGGACTTCCTTTCTGTCGTCAACTTCCACTATACCTTTGGCGTGGGATATTCTCGTGGTGGTGCGTACAATCACAGGTGTATCGTATTTTTCAGAGATCTCGAATGCGAGTTTGACAAAGTCGTGGGCTTCCTGAGAATCCGAGGGTTCGAGTAAGGGAATTTTTGCGAATCTTGCGAAGATTCTGTTATCCTGTTCGTTCTGGGAACTGTGCATACCGGGGTCGTCAGCGGAGATGATAACGAATCCGCCGTTAACTCCGGTGTATGCGGATGTCATGAGGGGATCAGCGGCGACATTCAGGCCCACATGTTTCATTGCCACCAGTGCGCGGGCGCCACCGATGGAAGCTCCGAGCATGGCTTCGAATGCAACCTTTTCGTTGGGGGCCCATTCGGCTTTTATCTCTTTGTAAAAAGCTATGTTTTCCAGGATTTCCGTAGAAGGGGTGCCGGGATAGGCACTTGCCACATGGCACGAGGCCTCCCATGCACCCCTTGCAATTGCCTCATTTCCAGAAAGTAACAATCTCACTTTACTTACCCTGAAGTGCTTTCTCGTAATATTCCTTCCACTTTGACTCCAGGTCAGGGGAATTCATCGTATCGAGAATGTAATCAGTATATTCTTTTGCCGAAGCGCCTGTGGGTCTTCCTGTAATGACGAGTTTCTTCTCAAATACTCCGCAGATATCAAGGGCCATCTCAAGTTTCCTTGCCTTGTCTTTGAAGCCTATGTGTTCGAGCATGAGAACAGCGGCTCTCATCAGGGAGCTGGGATCAGCGTATTCAGCGCGTCCCTCTTTGACCATTCTTGTGCCCGAGCCGTGGATAGCTTCAAACATTGCATAATGTCTTCCAATGTTCGCACTCCCGGCTGTGCCAACACCACCCTGAATCTGTGCCGCCTCATCTGTTATAATGTCACCGTAGAGGTTGGGGAGTACAATCACCTGAAATTCTTTGCGCCTCTGTGGATCAATGAGTTTTGCCGTCATTATGTCAATATACCATTCGTCCGCCTTGATTTCCGGATACTCTTTTGCGATTTCGTTGAAGACGAGACTGAAAAGACCGTCTGAAGTTTTTACGACATTGGCCTTGTGAACGCCAGAAACCCTTGTTTTACCATTCTTTTTTGCATAATCAAACGCCATTCTAATGATTCTTTCGGCTCCAGGTCGTGTGATGACCTTAAAGTCAAAGGCAACTTCATCTGTCACCATAACACCCTTTGAGCCAAGGATGTAAGCACCTTCTGTGTTCTCTCTGAAAAATGTCCAGTCAATTCCCTCCTGGGGGATCTTTACGGGCCTTACATTGGCAAAAAGGTCGAGTGCTCTTCTCAGGTAAACATTGGCACTCTCAATATTTCCTCTCGGATCACCTGCCTGA
>JALSOY010000219.1 GCA_026986235.1 Caldifarciminota bacterium | reverse complement strand
CTCCCTCAGCAAGGTGACTCAAGGGGGATGATAACCGAAAAATCATCTCTATCTGCAAATTAAGTTGAAAAAGAGAAATACTTTTTGAACACCCTCATTGAACACCTTTGTCTTAATTTTCAAACAGTTTCATTAAACAGGAGAAGATCTGGAAATTACCGGATCGTCTGGATTATACTTCTCATCGATGGAACTTGAAAAGATTTTTGGAGACAGATACAAAACATCCCCTGTTGAGCTCATCGTCTATGAAAGGGATGCCGGTATAGACAGGGGAAAACCAGATGGTGTGGTTTACCCGGAGAACAGGGAAGAGGTAAAGAAACTCGTCCAGCTTGCGGTCGAGAGGGGCATAAAACTTGTGGCGAGAACCTCCGGTACGAGCCTTTCTGGTGGTCCTGTTCCTGCCATGGGTGGAATTGTGGTGAAGTTCAGCAGGATGAAAGATATTCTTTCTGTTGACTTTTTCGAAAGGAAGGCGGAGGTTGAACCAGGTGTGATCAACCTTGAATTCAACGAGTTTTTAAACGATCATGGATACTTTTTCCCCCCTGATCCTGCCAGCCAGAGGGCGTCAGCTATTGGAGGCAATGTGGCGGAGAATGCTGGTGGCCCCCTGTGTTTCAAGTACGGTGTCACAGGCCATTATGTTCTCGGTATAAGGGTGGCACTCAGTGACGGTGAGATCTATAAGTTAGGAGGTAAAGCCCCGGATTTCCCTGGCTATGACCTCGTGGGGTTCTTCACAGGCTCAGAGGGGACACTGGGTATCTTTACCGATTTTATCCTTAAATTTAACAGGCAATTTCCAGCCCGTGGCACTATTCTCGCCGTCTTCAACGACCTTGGAGACGCTGCAAAGGCGGTTTCCATGATCATCGCCAGAGGCCTGAAACCTGCAACCCTTGAACTTATGGATAGAAACATGATCCGTATAGTAGAGGACTATGTGAAAATTGGCCTGCCGGTTGACGCCGATGCAATCCTGATAATCGATGTGGAAGGCTACGAGACCAGCATTGAGCCCCAGGCAAATGAGCTTATCGAAACCGTCAAAAAGGCTGGAGCCAGAGAAACGAAGTTTGCAATTGACCCGGATGAGAGAGCTTCTATCTGGTACGCCCGCAAAAGTGCCGCAGGCGCAATTTCGAGAATAAAACCCTTCCACTACATAGTGGATGTCGTGGTACCGAGGAGTAAACTGCCCATTCTTATCAAAAAGGCCCGTGATATAGTCGAATCCTACGGTCTTGTATCCGGTACTCTCGCTCACGCAGGAGACGGTAACCTGCACCCTGAAATTCTACTGGATCCCGACCAGGTCAAAAGGGCCATAGAGGCATCCAGAAAAATTGCAGAACTCTGCATCGAGGCTGATGGTACTATAACCGGTGAGCACGGCGTGGGTCTCGAAAAAAGGGAGTACATGAACATCATGTTTACCAACGAAGAGCTTGAGACCATGCTAAAGTTAAAAAATACACTCGATCCTTCGGGAATCATGAATCCAGGTAAAATATTCCCGGACAGACTTAATGGGAGAAAACGGAACTTCCCTGATTTCGTAATGGAAATCTCGGAAAAAGTCAAAGAGAGCAAAAAAATCCAGCCCACGGGCAGCCAGTCGAGACTTAAACCCTTTATCAAAGATACCATTGACATGACAGAATACATCGGGGTCCTGGAGTTCCTCCCGGAGGACCTCATGATCGTGGTAAAAGCTGGCACACCTGTAGAGGAGATAAAAGCCTTTGTCGCAAAAGAGGGGCTGTATTTCCCATTCAGTGCCCCCACAGAAAGATCAACTATAGGAGGAAGTATCGCATACAATCACAACAGCCCTGAGTCCCTGAAGTACGGAAGTTTAAAAAATAGAGTTCTTGGTCTCACCTTTGTGGATTCTTCGGGTAATCCCCTGAGATTTGGCGCGAAAGTCATTAAAAATGTGGCTGGATACGATGTACCAAAACTTCTTTTTGGCTCTCTCGGCACCCTGGGAGTTATAACTGATGTGATCCTGAAACTTGAACCCGCCCCACAGATTAAAAAGAATTTTGAATACTCCACGACAGATATTTCCGAATTTCGTGAAAAGCTGGAGATCATTCACACCCATTCACTCCTTCTCTCCTCTCTGGTCATCTTCAGGGAATCTGGAAGGTACAAAATGGTATTTACCATTGAAGGTCTCAAAGAGGACTTTCAGAAAGAACTGGATGTACTCGGAAACTGGTTTGAAGAGAGTGACAGGGATCCTGTATCCCTGTGGAAAGACCACAGTTTAAAACCGTACAGAATTGGAATATCGTACAGGGCTATTTTTATAAACCTGGATTTACTTCTTGAAGATAGCTCTTTCATTGACTGGGGTAACCAGACGGTTTACACGGATACAATTAGCGAACGGATCCCACAGATTGTGGAGTCAGGGGATGGATACGCAGTAAATTTTAATGAAGGGCTTCTTTATCCAGAAAAGAGCTATCTCAGAATCATGAAAAAGATAAAAAAAGCCCTGGATCCTGAGGGTAAATTCCCGGATTATCCGTTATGAAAATTCCTGTTATCTTCGGTCCCACGGCATCAGGAAAGACGGCAATAGCAGAAGAACTGTTGAAAAGGCATCCCGAAATTCAGTTTATAGTGGCAGATTCGAGAAAAATTTACAAGTACATGGACATAGGCACAAACAAACCTCCGTTTCACCTGAGAAAGCACTTCTCGCTTATAGACATAAGGGATCCAGACGAGTACTTCAGTGCAGCTGACTTCTCGAGGGAAGCTGAAAAGGAGATTAGAAAGGCACTTTCATCAGGTAAAGTTCCTGTGATAGTGGGAGGTACGGTTCTTTACCTTAAAGCCCTGTTTGAAGGTCTCTTTGAGGCTCCGCCCATCGACAGAGAAATTCGACAGATGCTGAGAGAGAAACTTAAAACCGAAGGGATAAGGAAACTTTATCAGAAACTTAAGGAGGTGGACCCTGAAACGGCAGGGAGGGTGCATCCCAATGACTGGTTCAGGATTTTAAGGGCCCTTGAAGTTTTTTATCAAACAGGTTCCCCTATAAGCCGTCTCCAGAAGAGAACGGTAAAGAAAAATCCTTATGTGCCGTTGTATCTTGGTGTCTTTAGATCAAGGGAGAATTTGTATCGCCGGATAAACATGAGGTTTGATCTCTGGATGGAACAGGGATTTCTCGACGAGGTAAAAAGGCTGCTTGCCCTTGGTTACGATCTGAGTTTTCCCGCACTGAATACCATCGGTTATAAAGAGTTGATACTCTACCTTCAGAGTGAGTTAACCCTGGAAAAGGCCGTTCAGATTGCCAAGAGAAGAACCAGGATTCTTGCACGGAGGCAGATCTATTTTTCACGGAGTTTGAAACCTCCGGTGAAATGGATACCCGTTGAAGAAGGACTTTCTGAATTTATCAGAGTGTTCGAGGAACACCTTGAAAGAGCTGATTGAAGACTATCTTGCCTACCTTCTGCTCGAAAAGGGCCTATCAAAAAGGTCCGTTGAGAGTTACAGAAACGATCTTATAAAACTTCAGGAGTTTTTAAAAAGGAAAGGAATCGGTATAGGTGAAGTCGAAATCAGTGACCTTAACGAATTTTTAAAGGAGCTCGAACTTAAGGGTTACAGTCCCGCTTCAAGATCGAGGATAATTTCAGGGATAAGGGGATTTTTCGTCTATCTCGCCACTGAGAAAGGTCTGGAGGCAAATCCAGCGGAGCTCATTGAACTACCTAAAGGGGCAAAAAAACTTCCCGAGACCCTGTCTGAAAATGAAGTAAAAAGACTTATTGAGTCACCTGACACATCAAAGCCACGGGGGATAAGAGATAGGGCGATACTTGAAATGCTTTATGCCACAGGAATGAGGGTCTCCGAACTCGTTAGCCTCACACTTGGAAACCTCGACCTTGAAGAAAGGTTCGTTAAAGTTCGGGGTAAAGGTGAAAAGGAAAGATTTATACCATTTGGTGAAATTGCAAGAGACTGGCTTATCAAATATCTAACGGATGTCAGACCGAACATAAACAGGAGGGGAACTGATTATGTGTTCCTGAACTTCCGGGATGGCAAACCTTTATCCCGGGTGAGTGTATGGAAATTGATCAAACACTATGGAAAGCTTGCAGGGATAAACGAAGAGAGGCTTTACCCTCACATCTTAAGACACTCATTTGCCACGCACCTTTTGAGAAGGGGTTGCGATCTGAGAACCCTCCAGCTCCTCCTCGGACATGCGTCAATTGCAACCACCCAGGTTTATACCCACCTCGACATAGGATACCTGAAGGAGGCACACAGGAAGTTTCATCCAAGATCCTGAACTTACCTGGATCTCACAATTCGATCTTCCGGGTACTTTTTCTTCAATCTTTCAAGTAACTCAAATGTTCTGCTGTCGTGCCTGTAACCGGAAGCGTAGGGTATGGGTGATTTAAACCCGGCTTCGAAGTTCAGAGAAAGCATAAAAACTTCCCTGAGGTATTTACCTATTATGGAGGCAAGGGTAATGGGCAGGTACTTTTCGTCTCCGTTAAGTATGAAATAAGCGTCAAACTCTCTGTGGGGTAAACTCAATCTGTATCCGGAGATCTCTCTTCTTTCGTCGTAAGTTTTGAGTACCTGAGTACCTGTACGCATGAAAAAGTTCGATTCGTAAAACCTGGTTCCGCCTATCTTCCCCATCATTGCGATGTCAAAATCGAAAGCCATTTTATACAGAAGATGTTCAAAGAGCAGATAATCAAGAAAGGCCTTGTTGTCAACGAACTCGATCATCTCGTTGAAATCTCCAGGCTGTAAAATCCTGGATTTTACCTCGAGGATTCTGATACCTGCCTTCTTAAGATAGGCGGGAATTTCAAGATTTACAGCCCTTTTAGCCCATACGGGAACTTCAATCTCAGGGTGGAGATCCACCTCCTCTCCTGAAATTTTCTCTATCATGCTTCTAAGATCAGTTGCCTCCAATCCCCCGGCAAGAAGGATACCCCAGGTGAGTATTTCGCCGGCAGCGTAACTTGACGGCGTCCTGGAAAAAACCTTTTTACTGTCCTGAACTCTGATGGGAAAGTTAAAGTTTTCCGTCTTAAGCTCTTCAAAGGGCTCTCCATCAAACTCCAGAAGAACACCGGTTACCACAAGGGGCCCGAGAAGCGGTCCGTAACCATTCTCATCTATTCCGAGAACTCTTACTCTATCACCTGATTGTGATACGATCATAGGGCATGAAGATAACAAATTCGTATCCGGGTGTCAAGGGGAATTGAGGAGGGTGTTCGAAAAATCCCCCTTCTTCAGAAGGGGGAACTAAAGGGGGATGTTTTCCGATTGAAATTCAATCCCCCTAAATCCCCCTTCTCCAAGGGGGATTTTTGAGAATTTCTCTCCCTCAGCAAGGTGACTCAAGCGGGATGATAACCGAAAAATCATCACTATCTGCAAATTAAGTTGAAAAAGAGAGATACTTTTCGAACAGCCTCAGGGGAATTGAGAAACAAAAATCCTCCCTTGCAAGAAGGGGTTGGTGGGCATTCACAAAAATGTGAATGGGGTAAGTCTGGATGTGATGTAAACTTACACGGTTTTCCTGAAAAACCCATTCACAAAAATGCGAATGTTCTAAGTCAAGATAACATCGGAAGTTACTGCATTTTCTCCCAAAACCCATTCACAAAAATGCGAAAGAATGAATAGTTGTTTTTAAATGCATAAACCGGAAACCCTCACAGTTAAAATATTTTTCGTTTTTAATCAGGTGCGGGGCAATCTGGCGGGAAAATTGCCTATTAGTTTACGGTGAAATGACACAATTATCGAACACCACGATGGTCGGCTATAAATCAACTAAAAGCTCCCCTCCAGTAGAGGGAGGAATAAAGGGAGTTGACCACCCCTTGAAATTCAATCCCCTTTTTCGGGGGATCCGGAATATCCCGTGTGGATGATTATAATTAAACAGGAGGTGTTAAAATGATCAACATAATTGGCAGCAATAACATTGATAGGGATGCATGGGTGTGTGTATGCTTATCCCCGGGCTGCCAGGATAACGATGACTACATGAACGGTTATGCAGATGGAATGGCTGACGGACAGGCAGATGATTAGTTAATACAGAAGAGGGCAGGGAGTATATCCCTGCCCTTACTCTTCTTTAATGAAGTTTTATAGAAGATCGAAGTTTTACATATACGATCCACGGTCGAGTATTTTTGCTGAAGTGGATGAGAACACATACCGTTTTGTTTATAACCTGTGGTATGGCGGTAAAGATGAAACTGATCCTGAAACTCTCACGAAAGTCAAAAGAGAGCTCGAAAAACTCAAAAGGGAAACGGGATTCCTGTCAGTTAAAAAAGGAGAACCTTACTTTACAGAGGTCGCATTTCCGTACAGTAAGGAGGAAATTCGTGATAGGCTCGAAAATAACTTATCCCATATCATCCTTGAAGTAACACAGGACTGTAACTTCAGATGCAGGTACTGCGTTTATTCGGGCGTGTACAGTGATGAGAGAACGCACCGAACCGTCCAGATGAGTGATGATACTGCGCTTCAGGCACTCCTTTTCCTTAAAAAACGATCAGCGACTTCAAGATCCATCCGGATCGGTTTTTATGGCGGTGAACCTTTGATGAACTTTCGCCTGATAAAGTTCGTTGTTAAAAGGGCAGAAGAACTTTTCCGGGACAGGAAAATAAAGTTCACCGTTACCACTAACGGGTCACTATTAAAAGGAGAAATAGCCAAATTTTTTGTGAGGAATAACTTTTTTGTATTTGTCTCGATAGATGGCCCTGCAGAAATACACGACAGATACAGGGTTTTTCCTGATGGTCGAGGTACCTTTAAAAAGGTAGTGGAAAACCTGAAACGGTTAAAAGAAATCCATCCGGACTATTTCGCCAAAAAGGTCGGTTACATAACCGTTCTCGCACCACCTGTAAAGCTTGCTGAAGTTATCGAATTTTTCAACACATGGGAATTGAAAACAGAAGCTCCGCATTTCCTCACACTTGTTGACCCTGTGGGCACGGATTTTTACCATAAATACATGACTCCGGAGGACAGGAAGACTTACAGTACCGAATTTGAAAAGCTTGCAAGACGGGATTTGGATAATCTGATATACTCAGGAACTCCCGGTAAGTTCAGCGACTTTTTAATCCATTTTGACGACATGACGAAGTTTCATAACAGGAAGTGGGGTAAGATCGGATCCGTTCTGTACATAAGTGGATTCTGTATCCCAGGTCACGACAGGCTGTTTATCACTCCCGACGGTGGTCTCTATCCGTGTGAAAAGGTACATACTCATTTTAAAATAGGGGATCTCAAAAATGGCTTCTATTACGAAAAAATATATAAAACGATAGAGAAGATTCTGGACATAAGAAGGGAAATGGGATGTTTAAACTGCTGGCTTGGACGACTGTGCTCCATGTGTTTTGCAAAAGTTATCAGAAATGAAACAGTGAGGAAAGATCTGATAGAAAAGGAATGCAGGAAGAACAGAAAGAAGTGGGAGAAAATCCTTTCCCATTATGTTGAACTTTACGAAAGGAATCCCGCCGTATTTGAAAAGTTAAAGGTTTCAAAAGGAGGTTAACTATGTGGGTGATCCTGCTTTTAATTTTTTTAAAGCCCGAAGGTTACATCGCCGGGATCCCCTATGGGGGATACACCTGTCGTGAAGATTCCCTCCTTTTTGTCTTTCAGGTTGTAATGGGGCTCGATACATTCCCGTTGTACATTGTGGACCTCGAAAATAACGAAATAAGAGACACCATGTTTATTTTGAAAGGAAACGGCCCAGGAGAGCTCAAATCTGTCTTTGGATTTGGAGGCTTTTTCTGCCATCGGGATACTCTTTTCATATACGACAGGTACAAGGGACTGATTATGGTTTATTCAATTAAAACAGGGCAGGAGATCGGCGAAGTCGTTGTCGGTAAAAGAGAAGGAAACCTTGTGGGAATGTATAAAGGGGAATTTGTTTTCTCAAGTGGGAGTGGAATAAAACTGGGGAAGAGGAAAATAAATTTTGTTAAATTCCGGGAAAACAATGTGTTGATGAAAAAGATACTATCGAGATTATACGGTCTTGTTCGGTTCCTTGGAGACACCCTTTACTGGATTCATCCGGTTAAGTGCACCATAGTAGGATATGACCTGAAGAAAGGC
>JALSOY010000218.1 GCA_026986235.1 Caldifarciminota bacterium | reverse complement strand
GACTGCAGTATTTATTCTTTTCAAAGTTAAAGAAACCTCGAGTGTAAAAGTGAGGAGAAAAGGGAATTTTTTGAAAAACTACAGTTTGCTTCCTCGAAGTTTCTGGATCTTCCTCCTTATAATGGTCGTCTTCTCTCTCGGAAATTCGTCAGACACATTCATCCTGCTGATGGTAAAGGAGAGGGGAATTCCGGTAAAATCCATCATGCTGCTCTACATGATTTTCAACATGGTATATTCTGCCGTTTCCACACCTGCCGGAATTGTGTCCGATAGAATAGGAAGGAAAAACACCCTGTTGATTGCTTTTCTGATCTATGGATTGACCTACTTTGCCATAACCGGAATGGAGAGTTTTCTAAATGTGGCGGTCATATTCGTTCTTTACGGCATTTTCTATGGTTTTTACGAAGGTAGTTCACGGGCTTTTGTGACGGATCTCGTCGAAGATCCGGCTCTCAGGGGGACAGCCTATGGGGTATATCACATGGCCGTTGGTTTGACACTGCTTCCTGCGAATTTTGTTGCAGGATTCCTCTGGAAAGCCTTTTCTCCAGAGGCCACTTTTTATTTCGGAGGTATCCTTGCTATACTTTCATTCATTCTTCTACTGGGAGGTGGACCATGGATAAGGCAGAAAAGGAGCTGAAGATTGACGACTTACTCGCAATTACCCTGGTTCAGTTGATTTCAAAGGCCTGGTCTTACCTTGGGATGGTCTCACATCCTGAGACGGGCAGGATAAAGAGGGACCTTGACCAGGCAAGACTTGCAATCGATTCCATAGAGGTGATTTACCCTTTGATAAAAGACCGTTTAGGGGAAGAAGAAAGACGAAACATCGAGCTTGAACTGACAAACCTGAGATTAAACTTTGTTAAACAAAAGGAGTGAGAGATGAAGAGGGCACTTATATCTGTGAGCAGGAAGACGCAGGAAGTTGCCGGCTTTGCAAGAGATCTCGAGGATCTTGGATGGGAGGTACTCTCTACCGGAGGTACGGCTGATTTTTTGAAAAACCAGGGTGTGGAAGTGAGACTCGTTGAAGAAATAACAGGGTTTCCCTCCATAATGGATGGCAGGGTAAAGACCCTGCACCCTGCCATATTTGCGGGGGTGCTTTACGATAGATTAAAGGAGAACCACGGAAGAGACCTCCAGAAAGTAATGGCGGTTCCGGTTGATCTCGTCTTTGTCACCTTTTATCCCTTTGATGAGGTGGTCAGGCGCCACGATGCCACACTTGACGATATAATCGAAAATATAGACATCGGTGGACCCTCTCTGGTGAGGGCGGCTGCAAAGAACTTCAGATTTGTGACAGTAATCGTTGACGAAAAAGACGCGCAGGAAGTTCTCAAAGAGATCAAAAAGAGAGGCGAAGTTTCAGAGGAAACGAGGAAAAGACTGGCGGTTAAGGCATTTGCCACCACAGCCATATACGACAGTACGGTTTACAACACTTTCTGGGGCCTTTTTATGGATCACGAAATACCTGAGTACTTTATCAATGCGGCGAGACTGGAACTGCCACTGAGGTATGGCGAGAACCCACACCAGAAGGCGGCGCTCTACAGGAGCGTCCAGACAGGTTACATCCTCGACAGAATTGAAAAAATATGGGGTAGGGAGCTTTCCTACAACAACTTAGTTGACTTCTTCTCCGGTTACAGTCTGATCCAGGAGTTTAATGAGCCAACTGCCGTGATTTTGAAACACACGAACCCCTGTGGCGTGGCCTCCAGGTCAGGCATTTTTGACGCCTATATTGAGGCCCTGGATGCAGATCCCGTCTCCGCGTTTGGTGGAATTGTGATTCTAAACAGGGAAGTGGACGAGGAACTTGCCCGTAAGCTCAACGAACACTTTCTTGAGATCGTTGCCGCACCGTCCTTCACGGAACCGGCACTGGAGGTTCTCAGAAAAAAGAAAAACCGGAGGATCATAAAGTATCTCGAGGTGGAAGAGGAAAACATCGAGTTCAGATCCGTTCCCGGCGGCGTATTGCTGCAGGAAAGAGACAAAAGTCTTCTGGAGAGGGAGAAGCTGGAGGTGGTCACCGGAGAGGCTGACGCCAGAACACTGGAGGAACTCCTTTTCGCCTTCAAGGTGGTGAAGCATGTTAAATCAAATGCCATAGTGGTGTCAAAAAATATGAAGACCCTGGGTATAGGAGCAGGACAGATGAACAGGGTCAAGGCCGTTGAAATAGCACTTAAAAACGCCGGTGAAAAAGCAAAAGGCGCATTTCTCGCCTCGGATGCATTCTTTCCATTCCCGGACTCGATTGAACTTGCCTCAAGTGCCGGTATAAAGGCAATTATTCAACCTGGAGGATCCATAAGGGACTCCGAGGTAATAGAAATGGCAGAAAAACACGGTATAACCATGATATTCACCCACATGCGCCACTTCAGACACTGATCACTTAACTACAACAATTTTTCTGAATATGTTGCTGATTCTCACGAGGTAAATTCCAGCTGGAAGACCGGGAGGGAAGGATAGCCGCGCTCTGTTTCCGGGCATCACGAGACCGGTCAGAATTTTTCGCCCGTCTATAGAGTAAAGGCTCACCACCAGGGGTTTCCCGCCGGTATAGCTGAACGGGATGTATTCACCCGTAATCATTGATGGGAAGTCAACAACCAGGGAAGGCGCAGATTCCTGAATACCGGTTGTAATGCGTTTCCCGGTAAAGATCACATACCTTTCGTCACCTGCATTGAGCCTCGGCATCCCCGAGTGCCAGCAGTGGAGGAGGACGAAGTTATCAGTAACGACAGCGTCAACTGCGTTGGTTTCAAGGATTTCCACACTGTCAATTCTGTATGGCAGGAATCCCACGGGGTGCCTGCTAAGTGCTGTACTATCGTAGTTCGCCGTTATCCTGTATTCAAAAGTGTCTCTCGTTGAACCTGTGCGAACGGTGAGATGCTGCGTGTAAAGAGGATCCCTTATCGGGAATAGCCTCACATCCTGCGCAGGATCACCGTATATCACCACGGCATCCTTGTCGTAGGCAAGACCCGAAGAATCTGTGCCCGGAGTACCGTGCATGAGGTCGTAAACGAGAGACTGATTGTTGGCGAAAAATGACTCCTGCAGGGTATAATCCCCCTGAGACTGGAAGAAGTAAGAACCCACGCCCCATCCCATGTAGCCGTACCAGGTGGTCACAATGTATCCGATCATCTGGATAGCTCCACCTGTATGAAACCAGGCATAAACCATGTTGTCAAGCATATTTGGATTGGCTATAAGGCAGTTTCCCGGTGCATAGTAAACCTTGGGATTGGGCGAGTTTATCATGGTATCCGGTCCGATATGTGGATCACCGTAAAGTTGACCTGGAAGCCTTGACCTGAAGTACCCTTCATCGTCCGGATCGGGATAGTGGAGCTGCCACACATTGATGTTTGCATGCCCCGATGTTACAAACATGTCCACCGGCCCCCGGATCCTCGGATGTCCTGGTAGAGAGTCGTCAAAACCGTTGTTAAGGTAACCGGCGAGCATGTATGTTCTGTCTGTGGGGCAAAGATCGCTTGCCACGGTGTCAATTACCTCCCTGTCCGGGAATGTGAAAACGATCCTGTGGTGCTCTGACACGGATGTTGTTATCGACTGATAGACGAGTCCTGTATATCCAATAAAACCACCAAGTAAGCTTTTTACCCTGAGACTGTCAACTGTAACTGCCCTGAGTGCGTCGTCAGCCTGGTATCCTGTAACGATGCCCCAGATGGCATCTCCGTAAGGATCGTCATCAAGTGACCGTGTCATGTTTGAAACCGCGGTAACGAACCTCGAATTGAGCTCCATGCCCGGCTTTGCCACAAAGGCAATGTAATCTGGCATGTACTCACTGAGTGAGTCCCGGACATCGGTTACCCTCGATGTCCATGTAAAAAGCCTTCCGTTATGCCGGCTAAGAAGGGTATCCGCAACTGCCCTCCATCCAGGATCGTTGTTGTATGTTGATCCCTTTATAACAACTGCATACCTGTAGCCCCAGAGGGAGCTGACGAGCATAAAAATGACGCCAAACCTTATCATAAACCGACCTCCTTTTTAAAAGGTTAAAGCCACAAACGGCCTTTTTACAAGAATTGGGACTTTTAAAATTCTCTCTCAATGCGAGAGTTGAGGTTCCTTACGATTTCTTTAACCTTTTAAGTAGCTCTGTCGGTGGACTTTGAAGATTTTTCCCGCCAAACTCCACCTCTTCGTAAAGGCGTGTTATCTTCTCAAAGACCTTTCCCGGATCTCCTTTCTCCCTTTTCACCCTGACGAGAAATTCTCCCGCAGTCTCCCAGGGTTCTTTCTTGATACCCTTCCTTTCGAGGATCTTGAGCGCTTCCACATAAAAGTGTTGACGGCGTCTTTTCCTTAGAAATGGTACGACAAACACCAGAAGCAGGAGGAGCCACCTGCGCGAAAATTTCCATTTCTCTGCCGATCGGGAAATCCTTCCAAGGGTTTCAAGCTGTGAAAATAGATCGTAGTTTACCACATTGTTGTACCAGATAAGCTTAAGGTAGTCGATGTAAAGGTAGAGCCTGGAAATTCTCCTCTTTTTCTTTACAGGAGGTGACGGATCGTACCTTTCCCATCCCATACCCGGTATGAAAACCTCAACCCATGAATGGGCATCACTCTCCTTCACAACGAAGTAGTTACCGATCTTATTGTAAGTTGCTCCAAGGTATCCTCCCACAAGTCTTGTTGGTATCCCGAAACTTCTGAGAATGAGTGCCATGGACGAAGCAAAGATCTCGCAATGTCCGGTTTTCCCCTTCGTTAAAAAGTAGAGGATGGGATCCTCTTCCCGTGGGGCTTTAAAATCAAGTGAGTAAGTGAACCTCGATCTGAAGTACAGAGAGAGTTTCTCGGCCATTTTCTCTGGCGTATCCTCGAAGTCTTTGAAAAGTTTTCGTAATGTATCAGCCAGGGAGGGAGGTACACTTAGATAGTTTTCATCAGGTGGTTCATCGGAAAGGATTTTTGCATCAACGGAAACAACACGGTACTTCAGTCTCCCTGAAGCCGGCGTTTTAAAAACAAGGCTCCTTGAAACAAAGACCCTGAAGGGGAATTTTCCACCCATGGGTTTGTCGAGTGCGGGTAAGAATCCAGCACTACCTTCGAGGGTGATTTCCTGAACGATTTGCCTGCCCCGGAGGGGTAACGGCAATATCCTTTCTGTGTTTAATGGAAAGGAGCCCACTGCCTCCCTTCTGTGATACCAGGAGCCCCGTCTGAAAATTTCGTAAGTGATCCCTCTCCAGTAGGGGAGAGGTGGCAGTTTGCCCTTGAGAACCCTGACTCTGAATGCAATTTTACCGCTTTTTAGCAACTTTTCCATGTTGGTGATGTCTATTCTGTCACTGAGACCCACTTTTCTGTACATGGAAGACGACGGGAAGTAAGAGCTCCCGCTCCTCGGTAAGATGAGGAAAAACAGCACGGCAAGAGGAATGGAGGCAAGAAATATCTTCCCGCTGAACCGGATAAGTTCCTTTATCTCTGAAATCTCACCCGAGGTCTCGTATGTGGAAAGGTTAACGAGGAAATTTATGCTTACAACCGTGAAGACGAGGATCAAAATCAAAAAGGAGGGCTCTATTGTAAAGGTGGTAACCGATGCAAGGATAAGGAAGTTCAGTAAGAGGATCTGCATGTAGTCTCCTGCTCTCTTCTCTCCAAATATTTTCAGAGTATTGAGGGTAAGGAGTAGATATACGATTGATCTCACTGGTTCACCGGTGAGTGCCTGTCCTATAAAAAGGATGGAGAATAGAACTGCGAGGATACCGGAAATCCTGTTGTTTAGGATGACATCGTTTCCCCTTGAAATGGGAAGCAGGTTGATGAGACTGAAAAAGATGGTCACACTGAGTGGAATGTAAGGTATGAGTGCCACGAGTCCAGAGTAACTGAGGAGTATCGCTTCAATCAGAAGAATTTTCTTCATATTTTTGATAGTCGCGAAAGAATTTTAATTCTGTGATGTTCACCGGTTCCCGGTCTGATTTTAACACCGTGGAAGTTTATGCCGACGGAGTATCCAGACCTCAAAAGTGCCACGGTCAGGGATGCGATTTCGTCGATCTGGTCTTCTAAGTCCCTGCTTTTCAGGTCACGCTCTCCAAGAACGATCTCCACTGACGAAGGCCCTGAAAACACCTTGGTCACGAGCTCCTTTGAGGAGGCCTTCCAGTGAATAAGCCTGACAGGATCACCATCCTCGTATTTCCTCAACCCCATGAAGTCACCACCAGTTCCCATGCGTCTGCCCTCGCGTATTCCTGCCGTTAGACTATCGAAGTGAAAGTAATCTTCAGGTGAAATGCGGTAAACATGCGGATATACGATGAATTCAACAGGGAGTTCGTAAACTTCCTCCCTTGTAAAAAATCCAAAGGGGAATGAGGAAGTTAATGTGAATCTCTCAATACGGTGGATACCCCTTCGCGCAAATTTCAGTGGTATGGTGAGTTGAAATTCGCCATCGAGCGTGGAGACAGTCCTTTTTACCCCTTCAATCTCCACGATAACATTGAATTTTTTACTTCTGGATCGGAGAATAATTTTGAAGGGTGCCGGTGTATTCCTGTATATTTCCGGAGGTGGTAAAACAGAGAAGGTGATGCCGGAGAGGTTTTTCCTTGCAAAGATACCGGAAATTCCCATGATAGCCAGGAGGAAGGAGAGGAGGATGTAAAGGAGGTTGTTCATGGTGTTGGTTGCGGCAAATCCGATTGCGATGGTGAGGAGGATGTATATTGTTCCGCGTCTGTTGACTTTAATGTATGAAGTTTTATGGTCAAACTGGAACCTGAACTTCATGGAGTAGCTGATCGATGAGTGAGACTCTTGTATTAATGTCGGGGTTATCTCTTGGAAGTATTCTATGGGGGATAACGAATCTGGCGAGGTATTTAACATCGTCGGGCGTAACGAAGGTCCTATTTTTGATAAATGCGAGTGCGCGGGCGGCCCTGGACAGGTCCAGGGCCGCCCGCGTTGACATTCCAATAAGAAATCTCTCCCGCGTAATCCTGGCTATCTCCATTATGTAATCTATCACCTTGTCCGAAACCCTTACTTCTTCGACTTTCTTCTGTGCCTCTACGATTTCTTCTCTGTCCGTCACAGGCTTTATCAACCTGGCCTTCTCCCTTAAAGTTCCATCCCTGAGGATCTCCCGCTCAGATTGATCGTCCGGATAACCCATTTCAAACCTCATCATGAACCTGTCAAGCTGGGATTCTGGTAGTGGAAATGTGCCGTAATGCTCTACGGGATTCTGTGTGGCAATCACAAGAAAGGGCTGAGGTAGCGGATATGTAATCCCTTCCACAGATACTTGAGTTTCCCCCATGGCCTCGAGCAGGGCAGACTGTGTTTTGGGAGTAGCCCTGTTTATCTCATCCGCAAGAAGGATGTTTGTAAATACAGGACCCTTCCTGAATGTAAACTCCCCGGATTTTTTATCGAGCACCACAGCTCCTATGATATCTGCAGGTAAGAGGTCGCTCGTAAATTGAATCCTTCGGAAATTCAGGCCCGTGGCACGGGAGAACGCCAGTGCAAGTGTGGTCTTCCCGATACCCGGTATGTCCTCGATGAGAACATGACCCCGTGAGAGAAGAGCAACGAGAACGAGCTCTATTTTTTCCCTTTTACCCTTTATGACAGTTTCAACGGCCTGGATTATCTTCCCTGTGTCCATACTCCCTCAATGGTCTCCCCACAATAGGGGCATTTACCGTCTTTTATGTGATTTTCAAGAACCTCAAAGCCCCACCTTCTGATGAGCAATTTCCCGCATCGGGGACAGTATGTATTCTCTCCTTCGTCTCCTGGAACATTCCCGAGGTAAACAAATCTCAAACCTTCTTCTTTACCTATCTGGTACGCCCTTTTAAGGGTTTCAATAGGAGTTGGTGGATAATCACGCATTTTGTAAGCCGGATGAAACCTCGATATGTGCCAGGGGGTCTCCGGGCCAATCTCGTCCCTGATGAACCTTGCTATTTCTCTCAACTGATCCTCTGTGTCGTTCCAGCCCGGCACGATGAGAGTCGTGAGTTCCACCCATATGCCGAGTTTTTTGTGCAGTTTCACAGAATCCAGCACCTCGCTGAGCTTCGCTCCTATGATCTTCCTGTAGTAATCTTCACTCCACCCTTTCAGGTCTATATTTACTGCGTGGA
>JALSOY010000217.1 GCA_026986235.1 Caldifarciminota bacterium | reverse complement strand
CCCCGGGCAAAAGCCGCCGTGTCCGATGTCGTCGAATGAAGGGCTGTGTTCGCCTGACCCGCACTGCTGGCAAAATTTGCCGTATCCGCATTTACCGCATGCCCTGCGTTCTGCGCATAGGTTGCCATATCAGCGTGGGTGGTGTAGAACGCCGTGTCCGCACTGCCGCATGGCCCGCACTCTGTGCAAAAGCCGCCGTGTCGGATGTGGCCGAATGAAGGGCTGAGTTCGCCTGCTCCGCACTGCTGGCAAAATTTGCCGTATCCGCATTTACCGCATGCCCTGCGTTCTGCGCATAGGTTGCCGTATCAGCATGGGTGGCGTAATCGGCCTCAGACGCATTCGCTGCATAAGTTGAAGTGTCTGCATGGATGGCGTAGAAGGCTGTATCTGCACTAAAAGCATGTCCTGAGTTCTCGGCATAAGAGGAAGAGTCAGCTCTCAGGGCGTGTCCGGTTGAATCTGATACACGGGATCTGATGGCAAAATTTGATGTATCTGCTCTCTCAGAGACACTGGAATAATCTGAATTCAAAGACCTATAGCTGTATCCAACGCTCGATATCTTTTGTCTGGGACTTAAAGGTGCGCCGTTGATTCTGATTTCAAGCCATCTTTCAGATCCGTCAAACACAACCGGAGGTACATTTTCAATCGTGACATGGAAAATTCCGTTAATAACGGGTACTGAAATGGAAGGGCTTATCCATAGAGGAGATCCACCGGTGCTGGAAGGGAAAATGGCAAATGTCATGTGAACTGTGTCTGTTACTGCTGTCCCTGAGTTTGTCGTGAGGTAGCCCTGATAGTTTATTGAGTGTGGTATGGCTTTTGCCTCTTTGCTGTCTGCAGATAGGGGCTGCAGCAGCAGGAGTGCAAGCAGAAAATGGTTCATCACACACCTCCTGTATGGTTTTTATTTGAAGGGAATTTCTCTTCATCCCCACACCCCTGTATCCTTCATCTCAATTATAGAGGTGGTATCTGTAATCTTTCAACAGATGTTTTTTAAGAGGTACCCTTTGTCCCCCTTCTAAAGAGGGGGATTGAAATTAAGCGGTAACCATCCCCCTGACCCCCTTCTCACGAAGGGGGATCGGGGTTTTCACAATCCCCTTTGACAAAAGGAGATTCATCAAAAATCTCCCTGGAGAAGGGGGATATAGTGGGAATTAAGCGGTAACCATCCTGCTTTCTTAGGGTGGGGACATATTAAATGGAATTTTGGGTGTGACTAAAATGTAGAAGGGCGGCCGCGCCGGAGGCGCGGCCGCCCCCCTTTCCCTCCTTCCCTATCTCACAACCACAAACCTTCCTGTTCCTATCACACCACCTGATCTCACCTCAACAAAGTAGATCCCGGATCTCAGTTTAAAGTCAATAGTATATCTCCCCGCTGCTTTCCTGCCAAGTCTTTCAACCTTCACAACCCTTCCCGTTACATCATATAGCCTCACTTCAACATTTCCGGCAACTGGAACGGAAAATCCAATCTTCACCTTTCCCCTGCCCAGCATTGTAACTTCAATAAAGTTTCTGACACAGGTATTTTCCTCCACCTCTGTCACCCTGAAGTCTTTTTCAACATATTCATCGGAAACATAAACGGTATCAGCGGCAACGAGCCCGCCAAGGCTGTACAGTGAGACTTCATAACTTCCAGGTGGCAGGTCACCCAGAAGATAGCTTCCCGCTTCATCCACCCCGGAGACGAAGACTTCAGAAGTGGAAGTATTCTTTGCAGTTACGAGGTAGCCGGTTGAAGATTTCCCGCTGGATACACTTCCCATTATGCCACCTGACCCGTAGTTACCCCGTGGTGCAAGCGTAAAGTCTATCATATCAGCAGGTGGAATGACGGGAGTGGCATCCCTGCAATGTGTGGCCTCCCGATAGAACTCGTGTACATATCCCCTCGCCATTGCCAGAACTATTACACTGTCTCCCGCTGGCAGGTATCTGAGGGTATAGTGGCCGAGAGAATCGGTCCTCGTCCAGACCGTGTGGGGAAATCTTCTGAAAAATGCCGTGATCTTTGCGTTTGCAATGGGAGATCCTGTCTCTTCGTCCGTGACTGTTCCTGAAATTGATGCGGTATCGTATGGTAGTTGTCCCCAGGGTTCAAGAGAGAAGTTGATTTCACCTACGGTATCGTTTGAGGTAACTCTGACGGGTGTGGCAGAATCTATGACAGAGGCATTTTGATAGAATTCTACATGATAACCAAATTTTCCTGCGAGCACGATGTAGTTCCCGGGTATCAACTTACCGATGACATAATTTCCTGATGAGTCTGTCATGCCTGACTTTCTCCAGCCCACAGGCCTGCCGTGGACGAGTTTTACTGCCAGAACCCGTGCACCTTCTAAAGGGAGTGTGTTTTCGTCTCTGACCGTTCCCGCAATGGCGCCCAGGCCTACCCTCGTGAGAGTAAAGTCAATGTCTGTCAGGGTGTCGTTCTCACTCAGGGTTATAGTATCGGCACTGTCCGGTGTGGATGCGTTGTTGTAAAACTCCCTGTAAAACCCGGGTTTGTATGCAATTGCCAGGTAACTTCCCGCAGGAGCTCCGTTAATGGTGTAGTTTCCAAGGGTATCGGAGAAAGAGAAGAGTCTTCCCGGCCTTCTCCGTGTGGTGTCAACGGGTTTTAAGAAAACGAAGGCGTTGGGGATGGGATGGCCCGCTTCATCTGTTATGCGGCCTGAAACAACTGCACCGGGGTAATAGTAGTTCCAGGGGAAAAGTACGAAGTCCACACTATCAACTGTGCCTCCAGGGGTTACGACAACAGTATCAGCTTCGGGTCTCAGGGTATCATTGTTGTAGTAAATGGGTCTGAATCCGGGTTTTGATGCTATCACAAAGTAGTTACCCGGTACAAGGTGTCTGAATACATACACACCGTTTCTGCCGGTGTAAGTGATTCTGGTTCTCACGGGATTATCAAGATTCTCTGCAATTACGAGGGCAAACCTGAGAGGTGATCCGTTTGTTCCATTTACCACCCTTCCGGTGATCCTGCCCGTTCGGGCAAATAGCACACCTCCTATGAGAAGACCCACGATAAACTTTTTCATTTTAACACCTCCCTGACTTTTTGATTTAGACCCCCATTAATCAAAAAATGTTCCTTTTACACAAAGGAAGCAGGATCCACATTGATTGTAACATTCTTACCGGCGGCTGACGGGATGCTCGTTTTTTTTAGCAGATTCTGGATAGCGTATGGCTTTTGAGACTTCAGAAGAATCCTTATCCTGTAATAGCCCATGACCTTTTCGAGTGGTGCGGGCGCAGGACCGACGATTTCAACGGATCCGTCATTATTTTCTTCAAGGATATCTGCGAATTTTGTGGCCTGTCTTATGGCGGATCTCCGGGATTTTGATCTTACCTCCAGGATTGCTATTCTCACAAAGGGTGGGTATCCAAATGCCTTTCTGTTTTCAAGCTCTTCCCTGAAAAACCTCTCATAGTCCCCGAGGGTCCCTGATTTTATCGCCAGGTCTTCAGGTGAGTAGGTTTGAACTATGACTTTGCCACCTTTTCTTGACCTGCCCGAGACCTGATTGATGAGCTGGAAAGTAAATTCTTCTGCCCTGAAGTCCGGTATTGCGAGGGTGGTGTCAGCAAGGATTATCCCGACAAAGGAGACGCCGGGGAAGTCGAACCCTTTTGTGACCATCTGGGTACCTATCATGATCCTTTTCTTGCCGTGAAGGAAGTCTTTGAAGATCCTGGCGTGAGATCCCTTTCTTCTGGTAGTGTCAAGATCCATTCTGACTATCAACTCCTGTGGAAAGAACCTCCCGATCTCTTCTTCTACTCTTTCCGTGCCGATTCCCACGGGCTTCAGTCTATAAGATCCGCATGAAGGGCATCTGTCTGGCACTTTTCTGGTGTATCCGCAGATGTGGCATTTAAGATGGCCGTTTGACCTGTGATAAACGAGGCTCACCGAGCAGTGTGGACACTTTTCAATGTGTCCACAATCTGCGCATTGAATGTGATGAGAAAAACCCCTTCTGTTTAAAAAAAGGATTGCCTGTCTGCCCGAGGTCACGGTCTTTTTCAATTCTTCCAGCATTTTAATAGAAAGTATGGAATCTGTTTTCTCCTCACGCATGTCCACAATTTCCACCCGGGGCATCTGGTAGCCACTTACCCTCTTTTTCAGTTTTATAAGCTGATACTTGCCTATTACAGCGTTGTAATAGCTTTCAAGTGATGGTGTGGCGGATCCGAGGACGACGGGTATGTTGAGGATTTTACCGAAAATAACTGCCACATCACGCGCGTTGTAGAATGGGGCCCTTTCCTCCTTATAGCTCGTATCGTGCTCCTCGTCCACCACTATGAGGCCCGGATTCTGGAGAGGGATAAAGAGACTTGACCTCGGACCCACAATTAGCTTTAGCTCTCCATAGTAAGCCCTGTTCCATAACCACCTCCTCTCCCCTGGCGTCAGGTTACTGTGGTATATTCCTGCTGATGGACCAAAAACCTTTTGAAAGTATCGTGAGACCTGATGGGATAGGGCTATTTCTGGAACGAGGATGTAAACACCCTTGCCATCCTTTATGGCCCTCGATGCGAGCCACAGGTAAAGGGCTGTCTTTCCACTCCCGGTAACACCATGGATAAGGAATGTTTTAAATCCTCCTCTGTCAACATAGGGATTTATCAGGTCAAGTGCCCTCTTCTGTTCCCTGGTTGGATTTGAAGGTATGAAAAGTTCTTCTACTTCTTCGTATATGACCTCTTTTTCTCTGACGCTCCTTTTTAGCTCCTTTATCTGGATGAGACCTGACTCTGCGAGAGAAATGAGCTCTTTTCTGAAACCTCTTCCGAACTTTTTCATGAGTGTTGAAACTGCCGTCCATCTATTCCCCCGTGATATGAGGTATTCAACCAGTTTACTGTCAGGCATGGAATCTGAAACCCTTTTGAGTCTGACCCTGAGAGTCTCCCGTCTGATCTCACCCGGAGGCATGAAGAGTCTGAGAATGGAATCCCAGCCTCCAAGATAGTAGAAGTGCATCCACTTCATAAGCTCAATGTGGTGCTCTTTTAGTGAATACGGGAGTATCTCGATGACCGGCTTTACTTCAAAATCACCTTCAAACTTGTCAAAGGTGCGAAGTACGACCCCTTTTACTTTCCTCTTTCCAACTTCCACAAGTACGAGGTTTCCCACCTCAAGGGGTTCTCCTGAGGAATAGGTTAGAGTTGTCTGGATATTCAATGCAACGGCTATCTCTGCATAAGTCATGTTAAAACCTGTATCTTGCCTCTATACCAATGGAAATCTCCCCCTCTCGATCCCTTTCACCATAAATGGCAAAGTTTCTCCTGAGGAAGTATTTAACCTGATAGACATCCTTTTCAAGAGCCTCGAAGGAGTGGGCATACTTGAAGTAAACCCGTGGGGAGAGGTACAGGCCCACGGTGAACCTCGGGTTCTCGCCCGCAAGTCCTGTTCTCAGCTCAAGTTCGTTTATCCGGAGTCTTTTCTGGAGTTCTCTTGAAATTAAACCCTCAGCCAGGTTGAGTGCCCGTGTTTTCATGAGGTTAATATCCCTGATGGTGAGAGGCACTTCCGATAAAAGTTTGCCGAAGCTCAGAAGTGATATGATGTCTTCTTCGGGAAGTGGTGGACTTGAGGTGAGCTGAATCTCTGGCGTCTTTACATTTCCGGTAACATGTAACTCAATGAAGATGGTATCGTTGACAACCGTTTCTCCTGTGAGGTTAAGGGTGGGATTTATCTCCGGCTCATTACTGAAAGTTATGCTTCCCTCCTGAATAATGAAAGTCCTGTCAAGGTACAGAAAGGTTCCTTTTATCACATTCAGGTTTCCGGAAACGAGGACGGTTACAGGATCCTCTTTTACGATCGTCAGATCAGCGGAAAACTCCATGTCGGCAAGTTCATTAACCAGGAACACTCTCCTGTCCGCTCTAACTCTGAGGTTGATCTTCAGGGGATTGGGTCTCATCTTCCCGCTACCCCCGGATTTTCCAAAGGAGAGGTAAACATACCCTTCTTCCACGAAAAGGTCACCGGAAACGGTAATGTCATCGGGAGGAGTGCCCTGGATACTGATAAATCCACTCAAAAGACCTTCAAAGATGTCGCCACGGGCAAGGGGGAACTTAGATAGGTTCAGCAAAATGGAGATGTATCCGGGTTTTATACCTTCAAGCATTACCGTCCCCTTTCCATCTGCGTAGCCTTCCCTTGCCTCTATTCTGATCTGTGGAATTTCAATTCTCTGGTCCCGAAAGTTCATCTGGATGTATATTTCACCGTACTCGTTGCCGAGTGCCTCTATAAATGTGTTTGATGTCCTGACCTCAAGTTTTCCGCTGAGTTCAGGCTGCTTTAAACTACCGAGGAGCATGAGGTTACCCTGAAGGAAACCCGACTCGGGATATACCCCGCCTTCAAGAATGTCAGTCATGATCGTTGCATCTATTCTGTCCACTACAAGTTCTCCGTGAATGGACTCCCTATCTTTTACCATGAATCTAAACGGCTTTAGCGTAAATTTAGCCGGGATAACAAAGTCTGAATAGATAGCAAATCTCTTGCCTTTAACAACAGTTATTGGACTCAGGATTCTGCCATCCGAATATATTAATTCGCTCCTGATCGTGTCTATATCGAGGTTTTTGTAAACGGCATTCAGAAGACTACCCCTGAAGGAGAACTCCGGGTTTAATAGATTCCCGTTTATTTCAAAATTACCGCTCAGAACCCCGTTTTTGAAAGGTGAATTCATGGATACCAGAGAGACATCAACACTATCGACAAAAACCGTGCCGGCTAAAGAATCCCCATTCACATCGAGAACGAGGTTTTTAAGAACCCCTTTAAAAACCCGTAATGTGTCAGCCTGGATGTTCAATCTTCCCTTACTCCAGGTGAAATATACGGGAGATAGAGTTTCTTCGTGGATGCGGTTCAATGTGTAGGCAAGCCTTTCATTTGATACATACACGCCTGAGGAGTCAAGGTAGAACTTTCCGCTCAATAAGAGATCTTTCTCTCCTGAAAATGCGTGAAGATCGTACATACCCATGTGGTAGGAAGAGAGATTTATCTTTGACATAACCGAGTCAAGTTCCAGATTTCCGATTCTGGTCTTTTCAACCAGTGTGAAGACACTGGTGTTGCCGTTCACAAATTCAAGATCCACTTCAAGATGGGAGATTTTGACATTTTCTCTCAAGGTTACATCCTTCAGGAATCCGGTGATGTGTGCCTGCTTTCCGCTTTTCCCGATATTCAGATTGCCTGAAAGTCTGAAAAAACCTGTGGAAAATGGCTTTTTCAGATAAGATGCAAGATTGTATCCACTCCCGGAAAAACGGAGGCTTTGCGTGTCAGTGGCAACGAGCCCTTTGAAATTCAGGTTTAGATCGGGATCTATGATCTCACCGGAGTCAATAAAAAGTGTGTCCCTGTTAAACCTTGATGTAAGATTCAACTGTCGGAAGCTGTTCTGCATGTAACAGACATTTCGCAAACTGGCGTTGAATCTACCCACGGGTCCTGTTCCCGTCAGCGTGATGTTCCCAGAAAATTCTATCTCTTTTTCGGGTATGGTAACTCTCTCGACATTCAGATTCAGGTCGTAGCTTATAAGATAGGGGGTCCCCTTTTTCAAACCCGAGACTGAACCGAAGCCCGAGATCGTTCCATTTTCAGCCAGTATCTCAAATTTTTTAAAGTTCATGGTATTGAAATCCCGGGTCGTGAACTCAAAGAAGAGGGAGTTTGCAGGGTATTTACCCAGGATGTTTGATTTTTTTGCCCGGACAATGTATCTATTTCCCCTGATTGAGCCCGAGGCATATTTCAGTGAGGTATTTTCGTATCTCACCGAATCTGCGGTCCATGAGAGGACACCATCCGATGTAATCTTCAGTCTGCCGTTTCTTACGAATATCTTCCTTGAGTCAGCCTGAATGTCGTACAGGACGGTTGAGTCTTTGAACACCTTTACCGTGGAGGTAACGATCCTGTAGGTGTTATCCAGGAAGGATGTATTCAGGGCTTTGAAAGGAATTATCAGGGTGTTTTTAACACCTTCCATACTGCCCATTAATAGTTTTGACCGGAAGGTGATACCACCTGCGACGAGAACGGTTGAATCCCAGATGACACGGGAAATTTGAAAAGGGGGCACACCTCCACTACCGCCACCTTTTGAGTAAGCG
>JALSOY010000216.1 GCA_026986235.1 Caldifarciminota bacterium | reverse complement strand
CCTCGCGGGGTCGCAACCCGTTATACCGCCCATTGTAGCGCGTGTGTAGCCCTGGGCATAAAGGCCACACGGACTTGACGTCGTCCCCACCTTCCTCCGGCTCATCGCCGGCAGTCCCCTTAGAGTGCCCGGCCTCCCTATAGGAGCCGATGGCAACTAAGGGCAGGGGTTGCGCTCGTTGCGGGACTTAACCCAACACCTCACGGCACGAGCTGACGACAGCCGTGCAGCACCTGTGCCGGCTCCCGACACGAGGTCGGGTCCCTTCCCTTTCGGGTCGGTACCACCGGCATGTCAAGCCCAGGTAAGGTTCTTCGCTTAGCATCGAATTGAACCACGCGCTCCACCGCTTGTGCGGGCCCCCGTCAATTCCTTTGAGTTTCACCCTTGCGGGCGTACTCCCCAGGCGGGGTGCTTAACGGTTTCCCTGCGGCACGGAGGACTTACGTCCCCCACACCTAGCACCCATCGTTTACGGCCAGGACTACGGGGGTATCTAATCCCCTTCGCTCCCCTGGCTTTCGGGCCTCAGCGTCAGGAACGGCCCAGAGAGCCGGCTTCCCCACTGGCGTTCCCCCCGATATCTACGCATTTCACCGCTACACCGGGAGTTCCGCTCTCCTCTGCCGTCCTCAAGCCCGGCAGTTTCGAGCGCAGCCTGACGGTTGAGCCGTCAGATTACACGCCCGACTTGCCGGGCCGCCTACACCCCCTTTAAGCCCAGTGATTCCGGGCAACGCTTGCCCACCCCGTATTACCGCGGCTGCTGGCACGAGGTTAGCCTGGGCTTCCTCTGGGAGTACCGTCAAGGCTGACCGCTCTTCACAGCCAGCCCCATCGTCCTCCCTGACAGCGGTTTACACCCCGAAGGGCTTCTTCCCGCACGCGGCGTCGCTGGGTCAGGGTTTCCCCCATTGCCCAAATTTCTAGCCTGCTGCCTCCCGTAGGAGTGGGGCCCGTGTCTCAGTGCCCCTCGGGCCGGCCACGCTCTCACGCCGGCTACCCGTCACAGGCTTGGTGGGCCTTTACCCCACCAACTACCTGATAGGCCGCGACCCCCTCCTCCGGCGCCAGCTTGCTAAGCAGAGGCCAGCTTTCACCTCCTCAGGATGCCCCAAGAAGGCTGTATGGGGTATTAGCACGCCTTTCGGCGCGTTATCCCCCACCGGAGGGCAGGTTAGTCACGTGTTACTCCGCCGTCCGCCGGTCTACTCCTCCCCCGAAGGGGAGTTTCGCCCACGACTTGCATGGCTAAGACACGCCGCCAGCGTTAGCCCTGAGCCAGGATCAAACCCTCCACAGGGAATACGCTCTATTTCTCCTTCACCAGAAACATACCACTTCTCTTTCAAATACCACTTCGTTAAGGCGTATTTATATTAACTCCACCCCCATAGTTTGTCAACCCTCCAATCTCATCTTGCCTCAATCCACGATAATACCTGCACTTACAACTCTCCACGGGAATCATCACTGTTTACCCCTCAAACCTCTTGAAAATCAATGTCGCGTTGTGCCCCCCAAAACCAAATGAATTGGAAAGCGCATACCTCACTTCCCTCTCTATCGGACCGTCCGGCACATAGTAAAGATCACACTCCGGATCAGGATTCTCATAATTCCTCGTCATGTGTATTCTCCCCGTCACTACACTCATTACAGTCGCTATCGCCTCAACCCCCCCGGCAGCACCAAGCAGGTGCCCTATCATAGACTTCGTTGAAGAAATGGGAATCCTATAAGCATACTCACCAAAAACCTTCTTGATGGCAAGGGTCTCCACCCTGTCATTTAAAGGAGTTGATGTACCATGAGCGTTAATATAATCAATTTCTTCCGGCTGTATCCCCGCATCTTTCAACGCGTATTTTATGGAAAGAGAGGGCCCTTCAGCATTGGGTTCCGGTGCCGTTATATGATAGGCATCGGCAGATACTCCGTACCCAACAATCTCTGCATAAATTCTGGCACCCCTGCGAATAGCATGCTCATAATCCTCAAGAACAAGTATTCCCGCACCCTCTCCCATTACAAACCCATCCCTATCCCTGTCAAATGGCCTTGAAGCCCTGTCAGGCTCTTCGTTTCTGGCTGAGAGTGCCTTCATATTGGCAAATCCAGCAAGAGCCAGAGGGGTGAATGGAGCTTCACTACCACCCGTTATCATTACATCAGCCTCTCCACGAAGAATCATCCTGTAAGACTCACCTATTGCATGGCTCGCAGAGGCACACGCTGAAACAACACAGAAGTTGGGACCTTTAAAACCGTACTTAATCGATACATACCCGCCTGCAATATTCGGGATCATCATGGGCACCAGGAAGGGACTCACCCTTCCCACACCCTTCGCCTTCATAACTTCAAACTCTCTTCCAAGGGTTTCAATTCCACCAATACCGGATGCAATGAGGATCCCGACCCTGTACTTGTCGTATTCAGACTTTAAAAGCCCCGAATCATCAATAGCCTCACCTGACGCAAAGAGAGCATACTGGGTAAACCGATCCATCCTCCTGACTTCCTTTTTCTCTATCCTCAAGGTAGGATCGAAATTTTTGACCTCGGCGCCAATCTTCACGCTGAATTCAGAAACATCAAATCTGGTGATAATGTCAACGCCGTTGTCCCCTCTTAAAAGGGCATTCCAGAAATCTTTAACATTGTTTCCGATGGGGGTCACAGCCCCCATACCTGTAATAACTACACGCTTCTTCATTTCAGCTTTTCTTCAATATACCTCACTGCGTCACCAACGGTCACAATCTTCTCCGCATCCTCGTCGGGAATTTCAATATTGAATTCTTCCTCAATTCTCATAACAAGCTCCACCACATCGAGGGAATCAGCTCCAAGGTCTTCCTGGAACTTCGCTTCAAGCTTCACCTGGTCAGGGGAAACGGAGAGCTGATCGACAATTATATCCCTCAGTTTTCCAAATATATCCATCGCTTGACCTCCTTGAAATTAAAATGAAAGTGCCGAGGAGGGGACTCGAACCCCTACGGATTTTACTCCACTGGGTCCTGAACCCAGCGCGTCTGCCAATTCCGCCACCTCGGCATGTGATTGACCTATTATAATTTCCGATTTTTTTACCTGTCAAGAGCATTTTCGTCTATTATAATTTCGTATTTCACATCTGCAAGGGCTTTAAACATCGGGGTCACCGAGCAAAATTTATTCTGAGAAAGCTCAACCGCCCTCTCGACTCTCTCGCGGGGTATATTCCTGCCTCTGAGTATATACTTCAGAGTAACCTCTCTGTAGTGGCGAGGATGCCTGTCCCTCCTCCTTCCGGAAATCTCTACCCTGAAATCGTCAGGATATATCCCGAATTTTCGGAGAATGGCTATCACATCCATGGCTGTACAACCGGCATAGGAAATAAGAAGGAGCTCCATGGGTCGGGGAGCTGAATCTTCTCCACCCTCTTTTGCCGTTGCATCCATCACCACAGCATGACCGGAATCTGCCCTTGCAACAAAGGTCATGCCTTTTGCCCATTGAGCAACAACATTCACTACCTTTTCCTCAGCCATCTGGTATCTCCTGTTTTAATATAGATCCGCAAGCCAGAAATTTCCCCGCTCCTCGAATTTTTTTAAAAAATCTCCCCTGCTCATACAACCCTCGTCAAGGAGTGCGAACATCATGGAATAATGTCCACGGGGTATAAGCTCCACATTGCTTATTCGAGATTTTTCATAGTTCGAAAGATTTATAAATATCCTGTAAAAGCTCCCTCTTTTCCTCAGCTCCGGAACGAATAGAGCGAGGTCCTCGTCGGGTGTTATTGATGCAAACTCAAGCACTTCGATGGTGTTCTTATACTCCCTCGCCCTGATGTAACCTGATATCCCATCCCTACCCACAGAAAGGAGAAAGAGCCATGTATCCTCGTTTAAATATGCAAACGATCTCAAAAGCCACTCTCTGTCCTTCACAACAGGCCCAACAAGAGAACGGTTGTACTCTCTGTGTATATTCAGCACATCATCAATGTAGTGGGGAGCAAATGTTATAACATATTTACCACTGGGAAGATTCCCCACTTCACCAATCTCGTAATAGGGATAAGTGACTTTAAAATAGTCGGCCTTTGCATAAAAGTCGAATATAGAGGTAAAAAGGGTGGCCACGGTAAATCCTTTTTCCCTGGCAAATCTATTTGTATCTTTAACGATATCGAGTCCGAAACCCCTGCCCTGAAAATCCGGGTCCGTTGCCACGGATCCTATTCCTGCATTTTTTATCTTTTTCCCGTCAAACCACATCTCTGTGGGGAAAATTTCAACAGTAGAAACAATTCTCCTGTTGTAGAGAAGGACACGGGTCTGCCAGAATTCGTAGCCGGTTTTTCCAATAGTCGTTCTCCTTATAAAATAATCCGCACGGGTACGCCTGAATGCCCTATCGAGGATAAAGAAAACCCGGTCTAATTCTCTTTCGTCTTTTACTGACCTTATTTCAACCATTAAAGAAAGGGATTAAACTACTTTCTGAACTTTACGAAGGCACTTGGTGCAGACCCTGACCCTTTTTTTCTTGCCATTTTCAATAATCGTTACTCTATGAAGATTGGGCTTCCACCTTCTCTTGGTCAGGTTGTGGGCGTGACTCACATGATGACCTGTAATCGGGCCTTTACCGCAGATGTAACACCTTGCCGCCATAACTCTAACCTCCCTGGATAAAGTTGGTCTGTTATTATAACTGTTGCACCTGTACATGTAAACCGGACATTTACCTTTTCTGTGAGATTGTTTAAACTTTTAGCCATGGTTAAAAAAATTTTGAGCGTAATGGAGCATGTGCTGAGGCTTAAAAGATTTCACAGAAGTGGGTGGTGTTACTACGGCGTTTTTTCTCCAGAAAGTATAGCGGACCACAGTTTCTCGGTTTCCTTTCTCTCACTCCTTCTCGTTCGGTTTTACAGAGCGAGGGGATACGAGGTGGATGAGGTGAAGGTGTTGAAAATGGCAATCCTTCATGAAATTGGCGAGGCAAGACTTGGAGACCTTCAGCTTGATGCAAGAAGGCTTCTGGGGATGGAACATATCTCAAGGGTCGAGGAGAGAGCTGTTACAGAAATTCTGGAGTCTTTTCCCGATCTCATTGACACATGGCGAGAGTTTGAAAGTGGTGACAGTATGGAGGCGTTGATTGTAAAAATAGCGGACAAGCTTGAGCTGATGCTCCAGGCCCTGGATTATGAAAAAAGGGGAGCAAAGAATCTGGATAAAATCTTTGATGACTATGAAAACAGAAAAAATTTTGACAGGCTTCCACATATTGACGAGTTTGTAAAGGAAATCTGTAAATACAGGAGAGAAATATGAGTGTGAAGATATCACCTTCTATTATAGCCGCTGATTTTACCCGCCTGAGGGAGGAGTTGAAGTCCACCGAGGAGGCGGGTGCTGATATGTTACACCTTGATGTCATGGATGGTGTCTTCGTACCAAACATTACATTTGGTCCCATGATCGTCGAAGCGATAGACAGGATGACTGACCTGCCACTTGACACACATCTTATGCTCATCGAGCCACACAGGTATGTGGAAAATTTTGCCAGGGCTGGATCCGACATAATAACCTTTCACATAGAATCCAGGAGTAAGCCAAGGGTCGTTATAAAAATGATTAAAGAGCTGGGCAAAAAGGTGGGGGTATCCCTCAATCCCAGAACACCAGTGAGAGTACTTTATCCTTACATGGACGAATTTGACCTTATACTGGTTATGGGGGTAAATCCTGGTTTTTACGGTCAGAAATTCATCCCATCCGTTCTACCCAAGATTGAAAGGCTTTTGGAAATAAAGAAAACCGGATTCAAGTTCCAGCTTTCTGTTGATGGTGGGGTGAACAGTGAGAATGCAAGAAGGCTTGTTGATATGGGAGTGGACATTCTTGTGACCGGTAAGTATTTTTACAGCAGTAAAGATAGAAAGGCCCTTGTGGCTCACTTGAAAAATCAAGTTTAGCTAATTATAATAAGCTCCAAACTCTAAAGGAGGCTCGTTGTGGTAAAGATCAGACTGCAGAGGACAGGGAAGAGGAATAGGCCATCATACAGGATAGTGGTAACGGATTCGAGGAATCCCAGAGACGGGAAGGTGCTTGATATAATTGGGTATTATGATCCACTGAAGGAAGGAAACTTCAGGATTGACCTTGACAAGTTAGAGGCCTGGATATCCCGTGGGGCTCAGGTGACCCCGAGAGTTAAGAGCATAGTAAAGTTATCAAAAAAGGGTATGCCCACCACTACTTAAAAGGAGGAGTAAACAATGGGAGACCTGAAAGAGCTTATCGAGTATGTAGCAAAAGCATTGGTTGATCATCCAGAGGAAGTGTCGGTGAAGGAGATTCCCGGAGAGAAGACTGTCATTTACGAGCTGAAGGTTGGCGAAGGCGATCTCGGAAAGATTATTGGAAGAGAGGGTAAGACAGCAAAGGCTATCAGGACGATTATTTCGGCCGCTGCCATGAAAAAGGGCAAGAGGGCCGTCCTGGAGATCCTTGAGTAAAACCCTTTGTGAAATACAAAGGCCCTGTTGCAATTGGGAGAATTGGAAAACCTTTTGGTTACAAAGGTGAAGTTAAATTTTTCCCTGAAATACCAGAATTCCGAAAGTTTCGAACCCTCAGGGTTCAACTTCCTGAACTCGGTTACAAAAAACTTGAAGTAGAATATTTCAAACCTGCGGGTGGGCATACCCTTATTGTTAAATTTGCCGGAATTGATACTGAGGAGTTAGCTTCTCAGCTCAAGGGTCTTGAGGTCTTTGTAGAACCAGAGGAACTCCCCGTTCTTGATGAAGGGGAATTTTATTTCTTCGAACTCATAGATTTTGAAGTTGTTGATGAAAGTGGCTCTTTGATAGGAAAGCTCGAGTACATAGAAACCACTCCTGCTCACGAGATATTCGTTGTTTCAACACCCGACGGAAAAGAACTTTTGATACCCGTGGTAAAGGAATTCGTTATCAGGATAGACCGGGAAAAGGAAAGAATAGTGGTGAGATTACCGGATGAAGCCTGAATGGGTATTCGACTTCATAGCAGTTTTCCCGGAGCTCATACAGCCGGTGCTCCAGTTTGGGCCACTTAAGAGGGTGATTGAAGCCGGTACTCTCAAGGTCAGATTATTTGACCTGAAAAAGTTTGCGGACAGTCCAAAAGAGATCGACGACTATCCCTTCGGTGGAGGACCGGGGATGGTTATAAAGCCCGAACCTATTAAGAGGGCGCTTGAAAAAACTGCCTGGGGATATGTAATATATCTCTCGCCCCAGGGTGAAAAGTTCAATCAGGAGCTTGCCCACAGGCTCCTTGAAAAGAGGCATCTTGTTTTCATCTGCGGAAGGTACAAAGGTATAGACGAGAGAATAGTGGGAAGGTATGTGGATATGGAGCTTTCCATTGGAGATTACATACTATCCGGCGGAGAAATCGCAGCGGTGGTAGTTCTTGATGTACTTGGAAGACTTCTGCCTGATGCCATGGGTAATGTGGATTCTGCAAAGAGTGATTCTTTTGAGAACAGGTTGCTGGACACGCCGTATTACACGCGTCCCAGAGAATTTGAGGGTATGAAGGTTCCCGAAATACTGCTCTCGGGGAATCACCAGGAGATTGAAAAATGGCGTAGAAAAGAGGCTCTCAGAAGGACTCTTTTAAAAAGGCCCGATTTGCTTGAAAATATTGAACTCTCTCCTGATGATAGGAGGCTGTTAGAAGAAATAATTAAGGAGGTATTGGCCCATGAAAGACCACATAATAAGGGAAATTGAGTCTGAATTTATGAGGAAGGACATTCCAGACTTCAAAGCAGGTGACACCGTCCGGGTTTACATCAGAATCAAAGAGATGAAAGAGAATCCCAAAACCAAGAAGATCGAGGAGAGAATCAGGCTCCAGCCCTTTGAAGGCGTTGTCATAAGACGAAGGGGGAGCGGTCTCCAGGAGACCTTTACCGTAAGGAAGGTTACACAGGGTATCGGAATTGAAAAAATCTTCCCCATACATTCACCAATTATAGAGAAGATCGATGTCATCCGTAGGGGGAAGGTAAGAAGGGCGAGAATTTACTACATTCGCGAGAGAAGGGGCAAAGCAGCCAGAATTAAGGAACTGAGATAAGGGGGGAGAGATGACCAAGGACGACATCGTTAACCAGATCATGATGAAAACGGGTATCCCCAAAAGAGATGTCAAGGCGATGGTTGAGGCGATGCTTGCCAC
>JALSOY010000215.1 GCA_026986235.1 Caldifarciminota bacterium | reverse complement strand
GAAATCCTGGGCTCTGACGCCAGCAAAAAGGCCATAGAAAGGGCAAAAAAAGCCGTTTACACAAAGTCCTCACTGAGAGCGTTATCGGAGAAGGAGATCAACCTTTACTTCGAAAAACTGGAGGGCTCCCTCTTCAGGCTCAGAAATCTATATCGGAATGTCACCTTCTTCACACACAATCTGCTTGAACCCCTGCCGTTAAAGTGGGGGAAAATGGATGTGGTTTTCGTGAGAAACACTATTATGTACTTCAGCGAGAGGGCAAAAAAGCTGGCCATCAGTAACATAAAAAGCGTTCTGAGGGAAGACGGCTACATATTTTTGGGCGTGTCGGAATATCTGATCGGTGTTGAAAACGGACTCTATCCCGTGGAAATAAACGGTGTCACAGCATTTACGACCAGACCGGCTAAAAAGCCAGAAAGTGACTTAATTGAAGTTTACACAAAATCCGATCACAGGAAGCTACTCACAAAATCCGAAAAACTCATGCAGTCCCGCAATGTGGAAGGCTTTATAATGAAGGCACTCGGATATATGAAAGCGGGGAAGGTAAGATCTGCAATAGAGACCCTCGAGATGGCAAAAGAACTGGACGAAAAAATATATTTCATACATTACCAGCTCGCCCAGCTTTATGAAGAGGTAGGGGATCACGCAGGTTTTTCACGGGAGAGGGCAAAAATAAGGGAACTCCTCGAAGCCGGTGTTCCAGTCAGTCAGATCGACAGGAAGTTCAGGCTCAACTACACCATTCTCAAAAACTTTTCAAGCGGGTTAAACGATGGTATGACATGGGTACTAAGTTGAAAAAGTACAGAATCCTCATAGTGGACGACTCTGATCTTCAGAGGGCAGTTTACAGGAGAAGGGTCCTGTACCCGGACGATAAAAACGAGTACATATTTGAAATCCTTGAGGCAAAAACCGGAGAAGAGGCAAAAAATATCATCAAGAAATACCATCCGGACCTCGTTATCCTCGACTTCAACCTACCGGACACCAGAGGAACGGAGATCATAAAGTGGATGCAAAACAGTGGATACGAAGACATCCAGGTCATTCTTGTATCCAGCATTGACAGCCATGAGGTTGCAGCCCAGGGCCTCAATCTCGGAGCCGAGGACTTCGTGAAAATTCCCTACGATCCTGAAGAAATGCGGGCAAGGGTGAAGGCCCACCTGAGACTCAAAAGAATTATCGACCATGTCAAGAGGTCAAGAGACAAGATGTTTAAACTTGCACAGATAGACGAACTAACGGGAATATTCAATCGCAGGTTCCTGTTTGAGAAGCTCAACGACCTCTTCACAAAGCACACAAATGAGAAAAAACCTCTTTCCATACTGATGGTGGACATCGACGATTTTAAACATGTAAACGACACATACGGCCATCAGGTCGGTGATGAGGTATTAAGAACCGTAAGTAAGTTCCTGCGAAACGGGATAAGAAAGTTCGACATTGTGGGAAGATACGGTGGTGAGGAATTCTTGATCATAGCACCGGGAACAACTAAGGACAGGGCAATCAGACTCGGAAATAGGTTGAGAGAAAAGGTCAAATTCCATACTTTCAAAACAGAAAAGGGGAGTTTTCGTGTTACCATAAGTGCTGGTATAGCCGAACTATTAACGGATAAACCCAGGGATGTAAACGATTTTGTAAAGATCGCTGATATGAGGCTTTACAGGGCAAAATCGGCAGGAAAGGACAGGGTTATTGCACAGTGAAAGGAGTGGATATAATGAGGACATTTTTCATCTACCTTTCACACAGAAGAGATCTTGAAGGTTTGTTCATGAAGTTTGCTCCCACAAGGAACCTCGCCATGAGATTTGTGGCAGGAGAGACCCTTGATGATGCAATAAGGGTCGTAAGGGAGCTGAACCAGAGGAACATATTCGGCACTCTCGACCATCTCGGTGAAAATGTAACATCCAGAGAAGAGGCCATAAAGGCGGCAGACGAATACATAAAGATCCTTGACGAGATCCAGAGGAACGGCGTAAAAAGCCACGCATCTCTCAAGCTTACCCAGATGGGACTCGACATCGACTTTGACTTCTGCTACCAGAATGTGAGACGCGTCGTTGAAAGGGCAAAATCCTACAACAACTTCGTGCGAATTGACATGGAAGATTCCACCTATACCGATAGGACACTTGAGATCTTTTACAGACTACACGAGGAGTTCGGAAATCATGTGGGTATTGTCATTCAGGCTTATCTGTACAGAAGTGAAAGGGATATAAGGAACCTCATAGATGTGGGGGCCAATGTCAGGCTCTGCAAAGGGGCGTACAAAGAACCACCTGAAATTGCCTTTCCCCGGAAAAAGGATGTTGATAAAAATTACATCAGGCTTATGGAAATGCTGTTAGATGCTCACACGAATGGAGTTCACACCGCTATTGCCACACACGATGAAAAAATCATAAACCACGCCTTTGATTATGTAAAAAAACACCACATACCCCATGAAAGCTACGAATTTCAGATGCTCTACGGGATAAGAAGGGACCTGCAGGTTGAAATTGCTGAAAAAGGCCATACAATGAGAGTTTACATACCTTACGGAACAGAGTGGTATCCTTACTTTATGAGGAGACTCGCCGAACGGCCGGCAAATGTATTTTTTATCGTTAAAAACATTTTTAGAGGGTGATTATGAAAAGGTTAATTCTGGCTTCACTTCTTTTACTTTCCGGTTGCGTGGTCGAAGAGTATCCCGGTGTGGAAACGGTTCCTCCCCCCAGAAACCTGAAAATTGCCTCTGCAAATAACGGACTCTATGTAAAACTTACCTGGGAAGCTCCTGATTCCGGGATTCCTGACGGCTACATCATTTACTTTAAATCCATCTTCGACAGCACTTTCAGGCCAATAGACACAACAGCGGCCCTCTACGACATAATCAATCCGGGAGATACCACGGGCTACTACTATGTACGGGCCTACATATTCGAAATAGGTGTCAGCGACTCCTCCAATGTCGTCAGTACGGTGCCGGTTTTGACCAGAGACATCGAACTGTACGAGCTTGACCTTGAACAACCTCCTCTTTTCAACTCAGGATTTGGATTTGATACCCTTTCAGGTGCCGGCTACACTTATCCCATGAGGGAACACACATTCTGTCCCAGAATAGACTTTTACCTGACGAATCTCGACACAGGATGGACAGGGACATATTACTTCATGTCTCCCCACAGAATTTACAGGTTTCCACACGACTCCTCCCTTATAAACTTCAGATGCGAGTTTAAGAGCACGAAGTTCGATAGAGTCCAGTATCCCATGAGAGACCACATCCTCCCTCCACTGGAAGAGGGTGGACTCTTTGGTATTCCCATTATGGTCAACAATTTCGTGGAGGCACTGCTAATCGAGGTATGTACCGGGGATGGTTACTACGGTCTTATCTACATAGATCCCACTGCCATCGATACGGTAAACGGAAAGGTCAGGTTCGATGCATACTTCCAGAAAGTTAGAGGTCTCAGATTGATAAGACACCGCTAATGCTGAAGAGGACCGGGTTCCTTTACACGGCAAGACTGGTTGACATGTTCGCCTCCTTTGTACAGGTGAAGCTCTTTACCATTTTCCTGTCCAAATTCGTCGTTGGTCAGATATTTTTTGTCATCGGTCTTGCATCCTTCATCTCGTCTTTCTTCTTCGCAGGATTCCCGTACCTCTTTCCAAGGTTTATCCCGAAGTATGGAGAGGAGGAAAACCACACACTTCTAAACCTGTCCTTTCTAATATACTTTACGGGGCTTGCTCTGACGGCCGCTCCCGGATACCTGATTTACCAGCAGCTCCACTTCTGGATTCTCTACGCCGGGGTGTATGTTTACGGCGTTCATCCCCTCATAAGCGCCTACCTTATAGGTCGGAAAAAGGTGGCCTTTCTCTTTCTCCTCACTTTATTGAGATCTGCGATCTTTATCTCTCTCCTCTTCTTTTTCAAGCATTCTCTTACGCTCGAGACACTCGGGGGTATCTTCCTCGTTGCCGGCCTTTCAACATTTTTCACCTTCTGGTTTGGAGAAGGTGTGAAGATCGTTTACAGTGAAGTTGCGGTTATATTCAGGGAGATCCGGGACTACTGGAAATACTCCTTTCTCAACCAGCTCTTTCATCCCGTTTTCATGTATCTATACAGAATTCTCACGCCATACATAGCAGGTTACGAGATTCTGGCATCCTTTACCGTGGCAAGGCGGATAGACAACTTCTCAAGAAGGATGTTTCAGGTGCCACTGGACATCATCTCACCGGAAATAAGTGAAAGGGATATGAGAAGAGAGGAGATCCTGCCTTCTCTGGTGGAGATGAAAAAAGTTTATGTCGTCCTATCAGCCTCTGTTTTCCTCATCTTTCTCGTTGCCGGAAAGCCTTTGATTTTACTTATTTCCACAAAATCCTATCTTGACGCATATCCAGCCCTGCTGATCCTCGGAACGGGAATAATAATCAGTGCAACCTATTCCATTGACGCCGTTTACCTCAGATCAATAGGTGACATGAAGAGCTTTTTTGTTCACAATCTCATCTGGATGGTGGTCTTTCTGGTTTCATTCGTTGTTCTGGGTTTGAAGGCCGGTTTCCCCGCACTCGCCTCAGCCTATCCCCTGGGACACCTCTTTGCGGGAATTTACATTAAAAGCAGGGTAACCGACAGGGTACTGCTCAAACCGGACAGAAGTTCCGCTGTCATTACCGTACTTTCAATTCTTTCCATCATCCACAGGATCATCGGTATATTACTTGCACTTCTGGTTTTCTTGCTGATTACAAAAGTCAACTTTAGAAGGCTGCTATCGCAAAAGTCATAGAATAGACCTCAGTACCCTTCACCCTTTTAAAAAGTTTTGCCGCCTCGTTAACGGTTGCCCCTGTGGTCATTACATCATCAAGAAGAAGGATCTTTTTGCCCAGAAAGTTTGAAGGGTTTCTCAATTTAAAGGCCCCCTTCAGGTTCTTCAGCCTCATCTCACGACTCAGGTTTGCCTGTGCCCTCGTATTCCTGATTCTCACAAGATCTCCGGTGTTTACCGGTATTCCCGTTAACCCTGAGATCTCAAGGGCAAGGACCTCTGTCTGGGAAAATCCTCTCTCCCGCTTTTTCGTGGGATGAAGTGGTATTGGTACCATGACATCGATGACGGGAAATTCTCTTACTATAAGATCCGCCATCTTTTCGGCCATGTAACCGACGAGGGAGCGTATCTTTCTGTACTTAAAATCTTCAACTATGTTCCGTATCTCACCTTCATAGACGAAGACCGACCTGTTAAATTCAAAGGAGAACTTTATGTCACGACATCTCGGACACACCCTGCCATCGAAAACACCTCCACACTTGAGGCAGAAATTTCGGGTAATCCTGTACTTTTCAAGTTTTTTATCGCAACTACTGCATACAACTCCAGGTTCCTTCCGGCAGACCACACACAGTGGTGGAGCTATCAGATCCAGCACCGGCTCGATAATTTTTAACATAGTGTGATTTTTTACCAGATCCCGGGCAAAATCAAGGACTGATACCCGGTAACCAGACGAGTTTATAAATCCTGCCCGTGTTTTTATAGACCAAGAAGTACACACCCGCATTCTTCAATCTGACAAATGTACCTTTTCTACAAAGGCCTCCAAATATCCGTCTCCCGGAAGGATCGAATATCGAGACAGATCCATCTCTCTGGAGAATCACTCCATTTTTCCTCACAGTAACCGGAACTATTTCCTCCACAACTCCTGTGGCAGTTGAAAGTCCCAGAGTCCAGTCGGATAGAGAAGTGACTCCTGCAATATAAAAATAGTTGAGTTCTGTATCGGCCAGAGATGCTGGGAACTGCTCCATGTTCCCCGATCCGTACCTTATACCAACGAGGGCATCCTCCCTGATGGGATCGGGAACCTCACTATTCTGATACATGAAATTCAGATTTGCCGTGTTAAATGTTCCTCCTGGCTCAATTCTCCACCACCTTTCAATCACACCCCCGAGGGCAGGATGAGACTCTCGATGAACGGCAATGGAGAACCCACCGGATGGCTGATAGTTATGAAGATGCACGACCGCAGTCCTGAAGCCGTTTTCATCGTATTGAACCACTGAGCGGTCACCAGGCTGAAGGGTGACAACTCCACTATCTCCCTCCACGACTGCCATGGAATCGTAAAAGACGATAATTGAATCGATCTCAGGCGTGAGAGTTGAATCGGTAGTGGTCATTTCAACCCTTATTTGAATATACCTGTGGCCATCGTGATAAATGTGAAAAGTCTGGCCTGAACCTGTAAAGTATGTACCTACCCCTGAAGGACCCCACCACTCCTGATTCTGTAAATCATCACTGCTCCAGGAAGTCCTCACCTGCATCTTCACATTCGTACCCACAGGAAAATTACCCTTCCAGACGAGTGAATCGAAATCAGCTGCAAATCCTGCATCGAGGATGCCAGAGATGAATGTTCCTCCATTAACATACCGCCCGTCGTGATCACCGGAGGAAAGGTCGAAAAAGCAGAAGTCGTCAACTCTACACTCTATAGAATCGTCCGGGTCGTTGTCGTTGTCACTCGCAGCAATGTAAGGATAGAAATCACTCATGTCAAATCCCGTAACCCGTGCTACCATTTTGCCGTCAATCCACGCCTCAAACTTCTGGTCCCTGTAAATGAGCCTCCATGTCCAGTAATCCGAGGAACTCAAAAATTCATAGGAACCGAGCTGATGTGATTCCCAGTTTACTCCATCATAGGATTCAACATAGTAGAAACCACCATCTGACTGCTTATGTGCCCTGAGAATCAGATATTTCCCCGATCCCGGACTGTAAAAACCGATTTCGAACTCCTGACCCTCCTCGCTTTCCATGTACTGGTGCTTCACCTTAGCCGAAACCTCGCAGAGATCCACCAGCTCGTTCTCCCTGTCTACGGAAGACCACTTCGTATCAGAGTTGTCAAACCCGTAAAAACGCAGATACCCGTTTTCCTCTGAGATTTTGTAGATGTTTTCATAAACCGTCCACCTGTCAGTATTAATACTCCCATCGTCAAAGTTGTCGTCAACGAAGGAAGCTGCCCAGACATTGTCGATCAGCACTCCATAGGTTGATGTTGGACCGTCAGCCTGAGCTGAAAAGGCTATTTCAATTGATGCCACATCAGACCAGGAATATCCCGGTAGAAGATGCTTTATTATCCCCTGTTTGAGATCAAACCTGTAGGTGTTCCACTCGTCCCTTTCTGTCTGGGCTCTCCAGTCGTAATCACGGGGTAGGTATTCCCCATCGATCAAATATGTCAGCCATGAGTTAAAAAGCTCGTTACCCTGGCTGTCCCTGGCCATCACACCGAGGGTGAATCTACCGGAAAAGATCTCTGAGCTCACGGGATACGCCTCAAAGTTGAACCTGGTAAGGTTATCAAGATCGTGGGTGAGAATCTGAGAGACGACCGCCCTTGATGCATTGGCTGCGTATAGATGCAAAACGGTTGTCCTTCCACCTCCATCTATCACCTCAACCGTTTTGATACCATTTCCTGTACTGAGATCCGTCCACCCATCGAGGGAATCGTCCTGCTCGTTGAACTTACCATTGTAAACAGTGGTTGCAAGCATCAGCTTACCGTCACCCTCCTCCTGCGTTGCGTAAACACCCGAGAGTTGACCTGCCCTGAAATCTGCTTTTGTACTCAATACCAGAGGAGAAAAAGACAGGAGCACCAAGAGTAAAATCATGATTACACCTCCTTTTGGAGGTGTAATTAACATGTGGATTTGAAATTTTTTCCGACTCAGTGGATCTCCATTTTAAAAGGCTCCCCGAATTCGTTTTCGTAGATTCTTTTCATGGTCTGGAGTTCCTTTCTCGCCCTCAGCCTCCTGCCCTCGACGAGATAGGATCTCACGGGATAGCGGTAAAACTTTTCGTTGAACGGGAAAATGTTTCTCGCAAATTCAGAAAGTTCTCTTGCCTCCCTTGTTTTTCCGATCACAAGGCACATTTCACAAATGCGTTCAAAAGAGTGCTCGATCATACCCATTAGAGCCTGATAGGAATCCTCGCAGGATTCCACGGGTAACCCCTCAAATGGTCTTCCAAAGACCAGGTCAACGGCAGCCCTGAAGTTGTCAAAGGCAAGAAAGTCTTTCCCCCTCTTCTCCGCATCTCTTGCAAGACGGTAAAATCTTAGAAATTCCAGGATGTCCAGATATATCAATTCCGTATTTAACCTGTAAAAATCACCCTCTTTC
>JALSOY010000214.1 GCA_026986235.1 Caldifarciminota bacterium | reverse complement strand
GCCAGTAAAGGACCCTTGCGAGGTCCATCCTGGCCTCGATGTTTTTTGGATTCAGTTTCAGGGTAATTTTCAGTTCTCTCTCAGCGTCTTTGAGGTTTGATTTGTAAATGTAGAGTTTTGCGAGTAAATAATGGGCGTCAGCGTCATTGGGTTTCTTTTTCAGATACTTCCTGAGCAATCTAATGGCTTCGTTCCATCCTGATTTTTTCGTACTCAGGACCTCGGCGAGTTCTTTCATTGCAGGTGGGTAGTTGGGATAATATTTTAGGAGATCTCTATAAGCCTTTTCTGCTGCGTCAAATTTTCCAGCCTCTTTTAACGATCTTGCGATCTTCAGGCGGACATCCAGTCCGTAAACATCCCCTTTTGCTTTCTTTGGCTGGGCAGAAAAAAGTAAACCCATCACTAAAAACAGGTTGATAATTTGCATGGATACACCTCCAAACTTAAAATATAGACCATGATTCTCGTTAAGACAATTATTTTTATGCTAATGACCTACAACTGCAACCCAAAAACCGTAAAAAAAATATTAGTTAATTCCTGGGAGACATACAAAAAGGAGTTTATTCAGAGTGACGGAAGGGTAATAGACAGGTTCAACGGGGACATATCCACTTCTGAGGGGCAGGCTTACGCCATGCTGAGGGCGGTTATAACAGGTGACAGGACGACCTTTTACCGTGTACTCGACTGGACCATTAAAAATCTCAGGTTCCCCCGCGGAGACTGGCTTTTTGCCTGGAAGTGGGGAAAGGATAAATCGGGTAACTGGGGAGTCCTCGATTCTAACTCTGCAGGTGATGCAGACCAGTTAATGGCATTTGATCTGATACTCGGATACAAAAAATGGAAGGACGATTCCCTGAAAGTTATGGCCAAAAGGATCCTGGGTGACATCTGGACAAAAGAAGTCGTTAAAGTGGAAGACTGGTACTATGTTCTTCCCGGAGAATGGGCCCTTGACGCACGGGATTATAAGATTAATCCCAGTTACTACCTGCCCTTTGCTTACCCCTATTTTGCGAGATTGGACAGAACGAGACCCTGGGACACTCTGGTTGCCACGACCTACAGGATCCTTGATAAGGCATCCACCTGGGTGGGGCTCCCCGTTAACTGGGCTTATGTAAACTCAGAAACAGGTGAAATTTATATAGTTGATGACGATCCCACTGATAACACCTCTGATTTCAGCTACGATGCCGTCAGAGTTTTCAGTAATGTTTACCTGGATTACCATCTTTTTAAAAGGAAGAGGGCTCTTGGATACCTTCTCAGACAGAAGTGGCTGATCTCTTACTGGAAGGCGAGGGAGATGATACCAGCTGAGATTACCGTTTACGGATTTCCAAGAAAGAATTACGAGGCTCTCTCAATCTATGCAGGCGTTCTGCCCGCCCTGTATGTACTTGATAAAAAGGTCTTTATTGAAGTTTGCAGGAAAAAGATTTTAAAGTCTTACAAAAAGGGGATATTCGGAGATCCCCGGGATTACTATTCTCAGAACCTCATCTGGTTTTCTCTATCCATGATCTACGGGTTTACTCCTCTTCCTCTTCCATGAGCCTCCTCTTCTTATAGGCATCCACGATGGCTCTTACAACCTTATAGAGGAGGTAAAGAGCTATTATAAGGAGGATGGATAGAAGGAGAGTGTGCTTTGCAATGTAGAACCTGAGTTTTTTGAAAAATCCGACCTTTCCGACGATACGCTTCTTCCCCACATCAATTGACCTTACCTCGAAGGAGGAGTTGACGGCAATGATGTTTCCTTTTTTGAACTTCGTCAGTATCCTGGGGATCAGGAGGGCCTCGAGCGGGTACCTGAGGTTGGCAGTGTTCCTCGAGTAAACCACGAGCACGGTTTTATTTTTATTGAAGGGAGAAATTACCTGCTCGAGGAATCCCGCAGAATCGTAGTCATAGGCCTTTATGACCTCAGTTGTAATTCCTTCCTCCTCGCCGCCAAAGATCCTCTTCCAGAAGCTTTTCTTTTTCTTTTCAAAAGTCTTTAAGCTTTTGATACCTTTCTTTGTTATGTAGAGGTACTTTCTATCTGAAAGATCCCGGATAAATCTGTTGTTGGACTCGTTCCCGAAGGCAATCAAGTGATAATCTTTCGTGTAGTCGGGTCCGGATAGCATTCCGGGTGTTACCACCTTGAATTTTACAGATTGAGGAGAAGTTTCCTTTCCAAAGTAGGTAACGAGTAGTAGGAGGTTGTGGATGTCTTCAACATTGAATTTGTCGGGCAGGACGAAGAGGACATCCTTCATGTTCTGCCATAATGTATAAGGGTATCCGGAGAATTTTATCAGGCTCACATCTGGCATTTCAACAAAATACTCTCTGTCGAGTTTAATGGTGGTACTTGCGTGAATCGTACCCCAGATCTGTTTATCTGATATTCTGCGGCAGGGATCAAAGTTTATAGGGAACAGGTGGAAAATAACTGTCATGTGATTTCGAGGTCCCAGGAGCCATGTTGGGAGAGGAACATCAAGTGTTGCAAAACTTTCTCCAGCCTTGTTTCTCAGGAGTTTTGAGACGACTGATCGCTGATTAATGATAACCTCTATCATTGAAAGTCTTCCGTCGAGACCTGCACTGTAACTATAGATGAGCTTGAGTCTTGAGCCTTTAGGGAAAAACTGGGCATCGGGCTGGGTAAACAGATTGATGTCTATAGGTTTGGCATAAAACCCGCGCACGGTGGTGTCCACCATTCCCAGTTCAGATAACTCGAATTTCTTTTTAAGCGGGATGTAACCTTTCTGTTCCCTTTCCTTTAATGTGTCAACCTCGTTGACTTCATAAATGATACTTCTCTGACCTGAAAGGATTTTTGATCCTGCAAATAGGGCACGGGCGGCCTTCTCGACGCCCCTGGGATCTACTCCAGTGACAATTAAAACCGCTCTCCTGGGATTTCTGGGATCATTTTTTGCAATGATAACACCTGTCCCCGGTGATACTCCCACTCCCTTTGATGGAAAAAGCTCGTCTGTGGATGCAAATTTCAGGATTTCGGGGTTCTCTTTGACTGTACCCACGAGAATTACATCTTTATCGGTTTCAGATGCAGACCTGAAAATGTTTACCCTGACATTTCTAAAAGATATGTAGTTGGACAGGATAAAGTCCACATAACTCATTGCCTGAATCGTGGTAGTCGTCGGTATGCTGGGCATAACGAAGTTGATCTCCCTCGTCCCGTAGTCCCTTTTATCGAAGAACGGATGAGGAAATACACCAAGATTGACGATGGGAGATATGGGCCTGTATTTGAAGAGAATGTATGATTTTTTTGAAATCTTTGTCCAGAGAGCAGGGGAGAATGGGTCTTCACAATCGAGGGTGTAGTGCTGGTCCACAAGGAAGCTCAGGACATTGTAATCCTCTAAGATGTAGGGTGGTATGGGGAGGACGATCTCGGTGGACACAGAGTTTTCCTTTGTAAGAGTTACAGACTTCAGTGTAATGTTGTTAACAGCGATTGATAAGTGGGAAAGGCTCGGGAGCAGTGCTTCAGAATGGTTGAAGATTATGTGTATTTCCGAGCCTTCGAGGATATTCCATCTCGGTGGTCTTGTAAAGGTGAGTCTTTCGGTGGCGTGGAGTCCCTTGAGGGTGATGTCCCTTTTTACATAAAGGTCTTTTTCAAATGTAGCACGATAGGTCTGAATCCCGGAATACGAAGGAGCAGGTTGTGTCTGCGCGGCGGACTTCACCTTTTTTACAGGTTTCCCGGGAGCAGTTTTTTTACGGATCCTGGCTGCGTTAAGTCCTGTTAATACAAAAAAAGCCAGAATGAAAGTTACTTTTCTCATCATCTCCTCCTTCCATTTACTTTTTGGATTTAACGGCGTTTGCAAGTACCCTGTAGGGGGTTGTTATCACCCTGCCCAGAGACTTGAGAGGATTGTCCTCCTCCGCCTCTGTGTAAATCCATTTATCAGCGGGTGAATAAATGAGCTGAATAATGTCCTTTCTCGTCTGAACATCGTCTTCCTGAATGTTAAACTTGAGGCCGGCCACAGTCCTGTTCTGAAGTTTAACAGACCAGGCGACCTCAGCCCTCAAAAATACTCTTTTACCCTGTTTCCCAAAAATAATGATGTCAATTTCTTTGGGAAGATCGAGAGCCTTTTCGAGAACGATCTTTGCTCCACCTTCTGAGAGGTCACTGACTTTACCGATGTATCCTTTACTCCTTATCCATACCTGACATGGTAGATCCACTTCGACGCGGTAATACCTTCTTCTCTGGGGTCTTTCGTATGCGACCATTGTGGATGCGAGGACGATAAAGAAGTTAAAAAGGTTCCAGAAACCGTTAATAATAACGGCGTCGAGTTCGTCCGGGTGATTCTTCCACCTTATTGGCGTGAAGATTATACCCAGAATGGTCAACATCAGGAGTACAAGTAGAGGCCTGACAGGTCTTATGTCAAAGTAGTACTCGTCTTCCTTTGCAACTTTCGGCGTCACCACGAATCGTCCGGCCCTTGGATTGATGAGGGTAACGGTTGATATCAAAAGTGAATAGTATGACCTTGCCGTTTCGTATATCTCGGTCCAGAAGGAGTGTCTCACATTCTTTGACATGAGAGATCCTGTGAGGACTGCACCAATAAGGTGAGGGAATGCGTAGGAGACCACCTCAATTGCCGTTCCAATAAGGGGGTAAATGCCAAAAAGGAGGTAACTTAATGGTGCAAGGATGAAAACGATTCTTGCATAACCTGAAAAGAAGTGGATCATTGAGTTCAAATAAGCCAGTCTTTGAGGTATCGTGAGACCCTTTTTAAAGAGGGGGTTATCCAGCCTGAATATTTGAATCATTCCCCTTGTCCACCTTCCCCTCTGACTGATGTAGTAAGAATATCTATCGGTTGCGATTCCGGCCGCCTGCGGGATGCCGAGGTAAACAGAATTCCATCCTCTGGCATGGAGCTTTATGGATGTGTGGGCATCTTCTGTAACAGTTTCTTGAGCTATTCCCCCTATTTCTTCAAGTGCCTTCCTTCGTAAGACCGCACAGGAACCGCAGAAATAGACGGCGTTCCAGAGGTCCTTACCGGGCTGAACGAGATGGTAAAAGTACTGTTGCTCCTCCGGCAGGACCTTCTCAAGATAGAGGTTTCTTTCATAGACATCGGGATTGTAAAAGTGGTGGGGTGTCTGGACGAGTGCAAGTTTCGGATCTTTTATAAAGAATCCCACAGTCATCTGTAAAAAGCTTCTCGTGGGTACATGATCTGCGTCAAAAATGGCGATGAGGTCACCACTTGTCTGTTTAAGCGCATTATTGATATTCCCGGCCTTTGCACCCTCGTTGTTGGGTCGGGTGATGTAGTGGGCTCCAAGCTCTTCGGCAAGCTTTTTGACCTCGGGACGCCTACCATCGTCCAGTACATATACCTTTTTCTTGGGATAATCCATTGCGAGGGCAGCGGCTATTGTGGGTCTTAAAATCTCAATGGGCTCGTTGTATGTGGGTATAAAGACATCCACCGTGGGCCACTTGTCTATATCTTCAGGAAGAGGAACAGGCTTCCTGTTGATAGGTTCAATAATTTCAAAGTATCCAAGTACGAGGACCATAAATCCGTAAAGCTCTGCGAGTAAAAGGAGAACGCTCACTATGAAGCTGGCAGTGTAATAGGTGTTTATGGTTTCAGTTGCCCTCCAGTAGAAATACCTGAGGGAGAGTGCGAAGCTCAGTGTAAGCATGAAGATTCTTTGATGTGGGAACCACTTATAAATTATGAACATCAGGATCAGGATGGGGGTGGAAATTATAAGCTGTTCTCGCCAGTAAACTTTAAAAGTAATGAAGTACAGGCTGATCAGGACGGCCAGGATGTAAATTATAATTTTAAGCCAGTTGTGCCTCCCGACATACTCACCTATGAGAATGTCAATCCTTCGGGCGCCCTTCTGAGCTCTTCTTACGAGGGCCGTCATCTCTTTATCACCTGTTCAAGAACCGTTTCCCTGGCTTTGATTTCTTTGGCAAGGAGTCTGAATGCCCTCGCTCCTGCAGATCCTGGTTCGTGAAAAATAACAGGTTTTCCGTAGGCAAGTGCCTCTGCTATGTTCAAATCTTTGGGTATCCTGGTTTTGAAAGGGATGTTTTTGTACTTTTCTTCAAGAACACGAGCCGTCTGGACCATAAGCTCCTCTCGCCCGTCGTACATGTTTATAATGATACCCAGAACCCTCAAACTCGGCTTTAGCTTTTCTTTTATGTCCCTCAGGAATACAAAAACTGCAGGCAATGTTCTGTAAGCAAGGGGCTCAGACTGTACAGTGATCATAACTGCATCAGACGCCACCACGGCACTCCCCGTTATACTGTTGAATGTAGGGGGTGTATCTATCAGAATGTAGTCATAACGATCCTTTACGCCTGTGTAGTCAAGCCAGTTTTTCAATCTGTCCAGATTTTTTGAGACCGACGAAATACGCCACTCAAGGTAAGGGGTAACAGGTCCACTGGGAATCACTTCGATGTTCCTGTAAGGCGTTTCCCTAATGACCTCCTCGGGCTTCACATTTTTCAGCAGGATGTCAAAGCTTCCACGGTCTATCCTCTCCTTGTAAAGACCTATGCCCAGGTATAAAGAATTCTGGGGGTCAACATCCACCAGCAGAACCTTCTGACCTCTTTCGGCGAACGCGGCTCCAAGGTTGATGACAACAGTCGTTTTACCCACTCCACCTTTTTTGGAAAGTATGGCGTATATTTTTCCCATATCACTCCTTTAATCGAAGGAGAAAAAGTCCTTCGCAGTTTTCTTACTTTTCTGTCTCTTTTCAACCACTTTCTCAACAGCCTTTCTTCCCTCCTCCTCTTCAATTAAGGAGAGGAAAAACTTTCTGGCTGTTTCTTTCCCTCCATGTCTGACTTCTTCAACTTTCTCCTCTATCTCCTCTTTTAGCTCAGGGGGCAACTCTCTAAAAACCTCCTCAAGTATCTTTTCTATCGGGGCATTTTCCTCGAGTAACGGGAAGAGTATTTCTTCTTTCTCCTCCTCGGAAAACGATCTGTACTTGAAGTCCTTTATCCTGTACTCTTCTGTCAGTTCTTTGACATCAAGGTCCTCCGATATTTCAACCGGAGGTGGTTCCTCTTTTGAGACCTTTTTCAGTTTCTTTTTGATAAGCATCAAATCACCTCTTTTTCATGACCAACGCCGATTCCAAGCTTTTTCAAAATGAGCCTGTAATCTGGCTTCTCTCTGAGTACCCTCTCGATCTCCCTTATGTTTTTGGTTGTCCCCACGAAGAAAATAAACTTCCCTTCTCCACCTTCAAAGCTCGTGATCTCGGTGGCTCTTATGCCTTTCCCGATCAGTGATGAAAAGACGCCGGTGAAAAAACCGGCAAGCAATCTGGCGGTGGGCATCACCTCTTCACTGCTGCCGTAAGCGAGGGGTGAGTACACGGGAAGGATGTAAAATTGCTTTTCCTTCCTCGCATGTGTCAGGTCAATTTCCGCCCAGCGTCTCAAAAGTAGGTAATCGTTGAGAATCTTAATAAAAAGCTCCACTTCGAGGTCGTTTATGGATTCACCATAGTTGGAATTGATGAAATTGTCCATCCTCCTGTAAAACATCTCTCCCCACTTCGTACCGATCTCAAAAAGGATCTCCAGACCTTCTTCGTATTCGTTGAGAACGGAGGTAATCGCATTAAGAAAGTCTTCCGTGATCATTATTTCAACGGGACTGTTGAAGAACTGTATGCGACCACTCTTAATGGCAACCGGTAAAGGTCTCTTTTCGACAGCCTCCTCTTCCTTCTCACCAAGATCCCAGAACGATTCTTTCATGATTACTCTCCTTTTCCTTTAATTTAAATTGAAATTGCAACACAAGTCAAGTTTTTATTCGACAAATCCCCTATATTTGAAAAAGATCCGGGCACGCATTTCCCTGAGTAACCATTTGCCATGTGCCACATCATAGGCTGTAAAAAACAGATTCCCGATAAATCCGCCAATCATGGTGGATATACCCAGCGTCAACCTCTTACGCCCTTTATCCACATCCAGATCGGGATTAGAGAGCTCCGAATATAAGGTCGCAATTCCGTAAACCATAACGGCAGTGGATATGAGGCGGGAAAATACTATTGCGAACGCAGTTTTCTTCCTGTCGAGCATAAAGTGCATGTATCCTGGAATAAACGACGAAAAAAGGTAATCTTCATAGCCTATTTCCCAGGTAAGGACTTTGTATTCACTGTATGTCATGTCTCTGGGTACAATGGGTAG
>JALSOY010000213.1 GCA_026986235.1 Caldifarciminota bacterium | reverse complement strand
AAATGGTATAGAGTTTGATTTTATCGTGGGAACGAGTGCAGGAGGTATTGTGGGAAGTCTATATGCGTGGAAAGGCGATGTTGACGAGTGCTTCAGAATACTTGAGGATGCTGCAAAATCAGAGGTAGTCAGGGAGATGCGTCTTCAAAGCTATAAAGTTAACCCTGCTCATGAAAACTATGAGGGGAGAATTCAAAGGTTTCTTAACACTATTCGCGGCACCATGTTACTCCGTAAGTCCATGACTCACATTTCCATGGTTGAGGAGGAGACCATCGAGCGTTTTTTCTCTCTTATTTTTCCAGAGGATCTGACATTTGAAGATCTTGGGGTGCCTGTGAGCGTTGTGGCACTGGATCTTATATCGGGAAGGGATGTCGTGATAGGTAAGGGCAGGGTGTTACCTGCGGTGAGGGCGACCAGTGCCATACCCGGTCTTCTCCCTCCTGTTAAAATGGATGGGATGATGCTCGTGGATGGGGGCACGACCCAGAAGGTACCCGTTGAAAGTGCCTACCTCCTCGGCGCAGACAGGGTTATCGCCGTTGATGTGGGCAGGGATCCCCTGCCCGATGACCCTCTGAGTTCAGGTCTTGAAGTAATGTGGAGAGCAGAGGACTGGTCCAACCACCGTCTCCACCTGAAACAACTCTCTCTTGCAGATGTTGTTATAAAGCCAGATATTTCTCACATAGACTGGTATGATACAGGATCAACGGAATTTCTATTCCACGAAGGATTCAAAGCTGCAGTGGAGAAGATGGACGAGGTAGAAAAAGCTCTCTCTGAGAGTTTTATTTCCAGACTATTTAGACGCAGGAAGAAAACATACTTTGAGCCTATTGGAAAGTATGTTGTGATAGCGTGAGTCAGTTGACTCACCGCAAATATCTTTTTACTGACCTTGCAAGTTTTTCAAATTCCTCAAGAGAAAGGGTTTCTCCCCTCCTTTCAAGTGATATACCTGAATCTGTCTCGATTTTTTCAAAGGGCAGTTTCCCGAAGTTATTTTTCAGAACCGTTTTCAGCTTTTTCCTGCGTCCACCGAAGGCATGTCTTATGAGTTGTTCAAGGAAGGTATAGTCTTCAACCTGTACGGGTGGTTCTTCACGGACTTTTAAGCGCACGAAGGATGAATCCACCTTAGGAACGGGCCTGAAGCAGGTTCTCGGGATGTCAAAAAGTACCTCGACATCGAAAAACATCATAAGGTAAAGGGTTAAAGACCCATATTCACCGGTACCGGGTTTTGCCACAAGCCTTCTTGCCACTTCTTTCTGAATCGTAAGGTAGATCTCGCCAAAAAATAACCTTTCCTTTATAAACTTCGTCAGTATGGGAGTGGTGATGTAGTACGGGATATTGGATACTACCTTCAGGTGATCCGGGGCGCCGATTTCTTTGAGTTTATCGCCGAGATTCACTTTTAAAAAGTCTTCTTCAAACAGGAAGAATCTGTCTCCAATGAGGAGACCGAAGTTTCTTTTCAGCTCTTTTGTTAAGGCAGGGTCAATTTCAAAGGCGATAACATTTGCACCTCGCTTTAGCAAAAACTCTGTTAATGCCCCCCTCCCCGGTCCGATTTCAACTATCCATTCACCATCTTTTACACCTGCGTATCTGACGATCTTATCCAGTATATTTTTGTCTCTCAAAAAAACCTGTCCGAGTTTTGACCTCGGTTTTTTCATTTTACCGTGAGGGTTCCCTCTAAAACCTTTTCATTGTCGAGATTATCCGAGAATCTGAGTTTATATGTGTGCTTTCCCTTTCTGATCCTGTATGGAGGTTCGTAAACTATGGTTTTGAGATCGAAGTAGTAGTGGACTGGTTCCCATTCTCCATCGAGATAGAATTCAATTGAGCTGCTCTTTATTCCTGAAAGGTCGTCCCTTACTTTTATTCTTATCCTTTTTGTATTGATCTCAACAAATTTCGCAGATGGAGGGCTGGTGTCTTTGAGGAGTTTGAAAATCCCAAGGGTAATTACTCTTGATGTGTCTTTCCCTACGAATTCCCATTTTCCCCGTCCGTAGTTGAAAAGCCCCACCTTTTCCGGCGTGTGTCTTATTATTGTGATCTTACGGTTTATGGGAAGGACTGAAGGGAATAGGTAGTCTCTGCCTCTGTAGGAAAAGTAGTAAATGTTGGACTTATGGAGAATCCCCTTTTCCTGAAAGGTGAGGAGATAGGGGCCGATAACCACTTCTCCACCGTTGACTTTTACAACTTTTCTTAAAATTTTCAGGGTGTCCCCGGAGACAATGGTAATTTTTTTGCCATCTATCCTGACCAGTCCGTTTTCAAATTTTTCTCTAATTTTGCCAGAAAGAAGTTTAAATCTTCCTTTTGTATAGATGCCGTCAGGCCTGAACCTGAGTTTTAGATTTTCCAGTGAAAAGTCAAAGGTCGAATCCGGAGGCAGGTAGCCTTTTTTAATATTCAGGTATAGCCGGGTTTTGTGACCGTAGAAGTCGCTCACTACCAGTTGGTATGTTCCAAAATCCTTCAGACACACAGGGGCCTTGATTTCAAATGGGTTTTTAAACTTCAGTGGGTTACAGAGTCTGATCCACTTTTTGCCGTACCTTGGTCCTTCGAGACTGTAAAATACGGCAGAGGCTCTCTGATAGCTATAGTTAAAGGTATCGAACTCGACTTTGTAAACAAGTCTGTCGTCCTTCCAGAGTTCTATCCTATAGGGTGCCGTTACATTCCCATTGGAGCAGGGATCGTAGGTTATTACCTCGAGTATGAAAGGTTTTCTGGCGTATAGAGTGGGGTTGTGTGAGTCGGTTTTTGAGAAGATTCTACCATTTTTGCAGGAGATTACCCTAAGAGATTCAATTACAGGAGTAGTGGTGTCCGGAAGTTTGAATATGAAGAAGGGGTTGATGGGCTCATTTTCACTGTTTCTTATTTCAAAATGTAAGTGTGGAGATCGTGTCCCGGTTTTTCCCGTATATCCCAGAATTTCACCCTTTTTAAAGTGAAACAGGGTGTCAGGTGATACATCTATGCGGTATCTTTTCAGTTTTTTCTGGAGTTTATAAACATATCTTTCGAGCTCGGGTCTGAACCTTTCCAGATGAGCATAGACGAATATGTGACCGGTACTGTCGTCCTGGAAGTAAACGACCTTACCGTATCCCCAGTAAGAGGCCCTTATTCTTACGACTTTACCGTCTGCTGTGGCAAAAACGGGATATCCTGTCCTTCCGCCTGTTGACAGGTCAATCCCTGCGTGGAATCTCAGGAGTCTGAATTCACCGAATCCGGAGGTGATTAGTGGTTGGATTTTCAGAGGGAAGAAAAAGTTCAGGGCTACCAGAATGTTTATCAGACTATACATAGGAAAATTTACTCTCCGTCAGGCTTTTCAGGAACTCTGCGTTGTTGACAGTAAGTCTCATCTTTTCCTGGAGGAACTCCATTGCCTCCACGGGATTCATCTCGGAAAGGACTTTTCTCAGTATCCAGACTTTGTTCAGGACATCCTTGGGGAGGAGAAGCTCTTCGCGCCTCGTACCGGACTTATTGAGGTCAATTGCCGGGAAGATCCTTCTGTCTGCGAGTCTTCTGTCGAGGACGAGCTCCATGTTTCCAGTACCTTTGAACTCTTCAAATATTACATCGTCCATGCGAGACCCTGTCTCTATCAGCGCCGTGGCAATGATCGTGAGGCTACCACCTTCTTCGATGTTTCTTGCAGAACCGAAGAACTTCTTGGGTTTTATGAGAGCGGTTGAATCTATACCGCCTGTCAGGGTTCTTCCAGAGTGAGGTGTTACTACATTGTAGGCGCGGGCGAGTCTTGTGAGGGAGTCGAGGAGGATGACCACATCTTTGCCGACCTCAACCAGTCTTTTTGCTCTTTCGAGGACGACTTCTGCAACATGTGTGTGTTTCTCTGCCGGCTGATCGAATGTGGAGCTTATTACCTCTGCCTCAACCTTTCTCTTGAAGTCTGTCACTTCCTCGGGCCTTTCGTCTATGAGAAGGATGATGAGATAGATCTCGGGATGGTTTCTCTTTATCGAGTTTGCAATCTGCTGTAGCAGTACAGTTTTACCGGCTCTCGGAGGTGAAACTATGAGTCCACGCTGACCCTTACCGATGGGTACGAAGAGATCGACGATTCTCATGGATAGATCTTCAGCATCAGGCACCTCGAGGTTTATCTTCTCTGTGGGATAGAAAGGTGTGAGTTTTTCGAAGGAGGGTCTGTTTCTGATCTCCTCTGGCGGGACGCCATTAACTGCCTCGATCTTGATGAGTGCAGGAAACTTCTCGCTCTCCTTTGGCGGTCTAACAAAACCACTGATCTCGTCTCCGGGCCTGAGTCCAAATTTTTTGATCTGTGAAGGTGATACATAGATGTCCTGTGGACTCGGATTGTAGTTGTATTCCCTGAGTCTCAGGAAGCCGAATCCACCATCCTGATGGATTTCCAGTACGCCCTCGCGGAATTGTTTGCCGTCCTTCTCCGCCTGGGCATCAAGGATTTTTTTAATCAGTTCTTCTTTTTTGTAACTGGAGTAATTAACGATATTGAGCCGTTTTGCAATCTCGTAAAGCTCCGCTATCTTCTTACTCCTTAACTCTTGAAGAGTCATACTTATCCTACCTCCTTTGGGTTTCTTGTTCAGTGGATTAGATCATTTTTGTATCGTTTATGATAAGCTCAAATTTGCACCCCAGTCGCTTTGCTGCCTTGGATGCAATGAGCATCCTCGATAAAAAGATTTGAAAGTACTCCATGACAGGAGCGATGTCCGTATCTATCTGAATTTTGTAAGTTATAATCCTTTTCTCGCTGTTTACGATAATTTTTGAAAATGTGGCAGCATAGTTCACCCTGTCGTGGATATCTTCCTCAATGTTTCCAATTGGTCTCACCCTTGATCTGTGAACATCGGACTTGTCGGCAAGTATGAGTGCAGCTGCAACAGGTGAAACAGGGGTTCCGTCTTCTTCGTGATGATTCCCGATGGCCATCATGATTTCCGCAAGCTCTTCGTAGCTCATTCCCAGTTCTTCCAGCAGTTTGTAAGCAAGGACCGCACCGGTCTGGGCATGGTAATCCCTGTTTATGAGATTACCCACATCGTGCAGGTATCCGGCAATTTCTGCGAGCTCAGCCATTCTTTCGGGATAACCCAGGTCACGCAGAATCATTCCCGCCCTCTTTGCAACAAGGGATACATGTCTTTCCCCGTGTTCAGTGTATCCGAGGGCAGCAAGTGTTTCGTCCGCCTTCCTGACAAAGTGCCGAATTTTAGGGTTTTCTTTTAGATCTTTCAATGTTATCCGTGTTTTTTCGAGAACCTTCATAATACCTCCCGGAGAATCTCTGGATTCTCCTCAAAGGCTGTTCCAATAACCACATGTTTTGCCCCGGACTGTATGGCTTTCCGTGCATCCTCCCGTGTCCTTATTCCACCTCCAACAATTACCGGGATGGAAACAGATTTCACCACATTTTCTATCATATCAGGTGGAACAGGGTACCTTGCCCCTGATCCAGCCTCAAGGTAGAGGAGTTTCATACCGAGCAGTTCGCCAGCCACCGCGTGCGCCACCGCAATGTCAACCTTGTTTCTCGGTATCGGCCTTGTAAAAGATATGTATTCAACCGATGTGTAATTTCCGGATTCCACAAGCATATACCCCGTGGGGATTACCTCGATCCCAGATTTTTTTAAAAATACTGCAATTTTTACATGCTCTCCTATAAGAAGCTCCGGATTTCTACCACTTATAAGAGATAAAAAGAGAAACGCATCTGCATCTTTTGACACCTGTAAAGAATTCCCCGGGAAAATTATAACGGGATATCTCGAGATTCTCTTGATTCTGGAAACGAAATCTCCGAAGTCGTCGGAAAGAAGAATGCTCGTTCCCACGAGGATAGCCTTCACATTTTCGGAGCTGTTGATCTTTTCCACAATTCCCTCCAGTTTAGACCGGTCCACCTTGTCCGGGTCGATAAGAACGAAGACACCGGGTCCAGTACTATCTGAGAATAATTTTTCGTAGATTGAAGAGTACATCACCGCCGCTCCCAAAGAATAAGCCAAACAGGTCCTTTGAAACCTTTACAGTGTTGATAAAGAGCCTGGTGATACTGATCGTTTCGAGATCTTTCCCATCAAAAAGTTTTTTCAAAACGCGGTGTAATTTTATTATCCTCTCATCCGTATAATTTTTCAAATACTCCTTGAGTATTAGTGAGACTTTGTAGTCGATGCCCGTCCTATCCCAGTAAATTTTTTCATATTTTTTTAAAAACTTTTCACTCAGGTCACCCCTTTCCAGGGCTTCAAAGGCAACTTCACCTGCAATTTTACCGCTTAAAATAGCAGGTCCAATTCCTCCCCCAGTTACGGGATCAGCAAGTCTTGCAGCATCACCTGTGACAAGGAGATTATCTGCATAGATCCTTTTGTTGTATCCCCCGATTGGTACCACCCCCCTGAGCCAGCCAATAATTTTTGAATCAGGGAAAAAGTCGGAAATATATGATTTTAAAAATTCCATGGGATCCTTTCCGGAACTCGTGAGAACGCCGAGTCCCACATTGGCAAATCCGTTACCCTTGGGGAAAACCCACGCATATCCCGTGGGAGAGTATTTTTCAGAAAAAAAGAAGTCCAGCCTGTTCCCTACAATTCTATCGTTATAAATAAAAAACTGTGCACATCTGTGAACTTCTTCATCGTCTGTTTCCATGGGTAATCCAAGTGAAGTTGCAACACCGGATGCAGGACCATCGGCTCCTATAACAATATCGGATGTCACATTAAAAAGTTTACCTTCCTTCATTAGTGTTAGCTCCACCTTCCCGTTTTTTCTTTCAGCCTGTATGAACTTTGTACCCACAGAGAGGTTGGCACCGTTTGCGGCTGCGATACCGGCCAGTGTTCTGTCGAAAATTTTTCTCTCAAGGGTAACGCCCATGTTTTCGTGTCTGACATCAATGGTTTCTAAATCAGGACCGATTATTCGTACAGAGTTTACCCGGGATGCAATAAATTTTTCCGGGTTTTCAATTTCAAATATTTCCTCAGCCAGCTTAAGGGTGTTTCTGGATATTCCCTCTGCACAGAAAATGTCTTTTCCCACCTCTCTCTGCTTTTCGACGAGGAGTACATCAACTCCCTTTTTAGCAAGGATTTGAGCTGCTGTGGAGCCGGCCGGTCCCGCGCCAACCACTACCACACTGTATCTCGCCTTGAACTCCATTCGGTCTCCACTCCGGGATATGCCCTGTTTTTAAGGAAAGAAAATCTCATAACGGGGAGTTTGTATATAATAAGGCGACATTCCCCCGTGTCAAGGGTGACCCTTTTAAGGGGCGATAAAAAATTTTCATCTGAACCCTTCAGCCAGGTCTGTTTTATCCGAAGTTAAGCGTTAACACCGTGTTAACTGTTTCGTAACAATTTCCGGTTAAATTTTCAAAAAGGAGGTGAAAAAATGAGAATCCTCAGGATATCGTGGGTAATCCTTGCGGTATTTCCCCTCCGGGGGGAGCTGGATAGTGTGTGGACGAGAGTGATAAAGCCCGGGAGTAATCATTACAGGGCGATGTCAGTGGCCGTGGACAGCGAGAATAACTACATCATGGCAGGTTACGGAACGACACCTGACGAAATGTGGGTCTTTAAACTCTCACAGGATGGTGACACATTGTGGAGCTTCCATGCGCCATCTGAGCGTGCAACTGATATCTCGGTTAACACCGATGGTAACTACATAGTAGCCGGAATAAACAGGAATACGCTGACTATAAGAAAACTCGATAGGGATACAGGGAATCAGATATGGATGATGAGTTATACGGGTTATTTAAGCCCTCCGGAAATTGCAGTTGATAGAAGCGGTTTTGTTGTGGTTGCATCTACCAGGCCCCAGGGTTCCCTTGTTTCAATTGAAATCATGAAAGTTTCTTCCGATAATGGACACACCCTCTGGACGAGGAGAGTCTCACAGGTATCAAACATTAATTTTCAGGTTGCAGAACTTCTGGTTGATCGAGACGGGAACTACCTGCTCTCAGCAGATTCCATTTACAAGATTGACGCTTCTGATGGGAGTGTCCAGTGGACATTGAATTTTTCAGGTGCACAAATCGCTATTGACCGACAGGGATTTTACATAATAGCTGAAAACACACCAGATGGTCAGATTTGTTTGGTAAAAATAGACCCAGCCACACTTTCAACAGTATGGAGAGTGACTCAACCGTTCAACCACTTTTACGGCCAGGGAGATTATTTCGATCTCTTTT
>JALSOY010000212.1 GCA_026986235.1 Caldifarciminota bacterium | reverse complement strand
GGAACCCGGGGTAAGGGACACATCAGGATCTCTTTTGCCAGCAGCGACGAGAAAATCAGGGAGGGTGTTATGAGAATACTTGAGGCGCTGGAGAGATTTAAATCACTTTGAGGAGGATAAAGATGAGAATAGCTCTACCTGTAAAGTACGGAACAGGCCTTGAAGATGAGATCGAGGAGCATTTTGGAAGGGCGAGTTTTTATGCCATAGTCGATGTTGACGAAAGTGGTGAAATAACGAGGTTTCAGAGCCACGAGGTGCCCTTTAGAGAGCACGGTCCCGGTGACATCCCTGGATGGCTCAAGGGGTTTGATGTGGATGTGGTCATCGCCCGTGGCATGGGTCACAGGGCGGTGGATTTCTTTAATAAGTTCGGAATAAAGGTGGTAACAGGAGCTTCGGGCAAAATTAAGGATGTGGTGCACCAGTTTGTAAAAGGCATCCTTGAGACGGAAGAGTGGGAATGTGATGATCACGGATAAAGCTCTGCGACCTTTCTGTGAAACTTTATCCTGAAAAGGAGAATCTCGGCAGGATTCCTCCCGTAATACACCCTGTTCGTCAGAAGGGAGACCACAAGCTCCCTGTCAGGATCAACAAACAGGGAAGTGCCTGTAAATCCTGAGTGGCCGAATGTGTTTTTACTGAGGTAACGGGCAGGTGAACCCTGGGTCCAGAGTGCCCAGCCAAGACCTCTCCTCTGATTCTGAAATTCCTTCTGAGGTATTACACCCTCTACGAAGACCCTCCTCGGAAGACCAAAGTGTGACACACCTGAAATCCCTTCGAGCCAGGCAAGTCCCAGCCTTGCCACATCGTAAGCTGTTGAAAAAATCCCCGCATGCCCTGCAACGCCACCGAGGGCAAAGGCATTTTCATCGTGGACCTCTCCGCACAACCTTCTCCTTCTCCATGGACAGAACTCTGTTGCAATACACCTCTCACTTCTGATAGGTCCGTAATCGGTATTCTGTAAGCCCTCTGGCTCAATTACCGTTTCTTTAACGACATCCCGCAGACTCTTTCCTGTGATCCTCTCAAGCGCCCATCCGATGATCATGAATCCCGGATCTGAGTATAGGACCATTTCACCGGGAGTGTACGCAAGTTCCGAGGAAAGAACGGCCTTTTTGAGATCTTCACCCCTTGTGGATTTGTAATAAGGTTTCCACGAAGGAAGACCGGCACTGTGGGTTAAAAGGTGCCTGAATGTGATCTTACCGATGTCAAAAAATCTATTTCCAGAAGCAACCGGCCTCTTACCGGAGAACCCGGGAAGGATGGAACTCACAGGGGTGTCTATGGAAAATCCTTTTTTGTAAAAGATGCTGAGAAAAGCCGTGGTGACAAAAATCTTCGTTATGGACGCAATGTCGAAAAGAGAATCCTCACTTATATCTCTTTCTGGCTCCTTATCGGGATTTGGCTTCCCTACCCGAACATGATAAACGAGATTTCCCTTATAGAAAATTGCACTGGCTGCTGCCGTATATACAGAAAAAAGGCCTGACTCGAGTAATTCCGTGATCTCTCTTTCCATTATCTATTGCCTCCCGCTTCAAACTTTTTTCACACTCCATATTAAACCCTTCTACCTTATCCCCAGGGGTTTCACAATTTGAACGGAGGTGAATATTATATAAACCAAATTTGTGACATTTTCAACCACACCGTGGGATTCTGCAAGACAAAAATCCCCCTTCTCCAGAAGGGGGACTAAGGGGGATGACTACCGCTTGAATTTCAATCCCCCTGTTTCCCCCTTCACCAAGGGGGATTTTTGAGACGATGATCCCCCTTCTCCAGGGGGGATTGGGGGAGGAGAAATCCTATTTCGCCAGGGGAACTGTGGGAATCCCATTGATCCCCTTTTGTGAAATGGGGATTCTGCAAAGAAACCAGCCTGTGGAGGA
>JALSOY010000211.1 GCA_026986235.1 Caldifarciminota bacterium | reverse complement strand
CTGTAAAATGCAAACTGGATAACAGGCTTCTTTACCATAGAAAAACTGAACATGAATTTTGAAAGCGAGGAGCCCTTTTTGAATATGAGCCCGTACATTCCCTTTGAGTAATAAACAGATAGACCATGGAATGATGGGGTTAAAAGGAGGTATCGGCTTTTTGAAAGGAACACAGAGAAGCCTCTGTAATCGGCAAAAACCCCCGGAGTGGGGGATGAGGACACTCGGGGTCTTTCTGCAAACTTCGGTATGGTGGGTGTAATCGTTCCTACGATTGCATAAAAGTCACCTGTTTTCCCGGCCAGTCTGTACTTTGTGAGTGTGTCCCTTGCGTTGAATGAGAAAGACAGTCTCTCTGTATTCAGGAAAAGGTCAAAATAATTCCTTCTCGTATGGAAAAAACTGATCTTTGCTCTCTTTAGAACTGTTGGAGAGAAGAAAATGTAGTCTCTTATCAGGCTCAGGGTTATTGGATCCAGTCTGGTTTTCGCCCTGAAATCATCGAAGTCTTTAAAAGGCCTTGATTTCAATATTAGGTTAATCTGGTCGTCTCTCAAAAACGGTATTTCTGAAATTTCATAGTAGGTCATGTGGTTTATATCAACAGGATTTTCCATTAGTTCTCCGTAGGTGAGTATAAGAAGGAGGAGTCCGATCATGATAAAAGTATTTACCAGTGATCAGTGAAATTGAAGTCGAACAAATGGATGAGACTGTAAAATCATTCTAATTTTTGTCCTTGATGGTTCGGCATGGTATGAATAAATAAAACACAGATCCCTCCTGAATTTCCGGAGAAAACCTATGAAGGCACTGATAATTGCGGCAGGAATGGGCAGAAGAATACGAAATCTTGGAGATTCCAAGCCCCTTGTTGAGCTTCTTGGACTACCTCTGATCGAAAGGGTAATAATGAATGCACGCCGTGCGGGTATAACGGAGTTCGTGATTGTTGTCGGGTATAACGGTGAAAAAGTCAAGGAAAAACTCAATGAAATTGCAAAAAGGAGAGGTGTTAAACTCACCATAATCAACAACCCGGACTGGCAAAAGGAAAATGGACTTTCGGTTCTCAAAGCACGAGAGGCCCTCGAAGGCGAAAAATTTCTGCTACTGATGAGTGACCACATACACGATCCAGAGATAATCCAGAGTCTTGTAAACGCCAGCATTAACGACGGGGAAGTGATCCTTGCCGTTGATGGAAAAGTTGACAGAAATCACCTCGTTGACCACGACGATGTAACCAGGGTTCTTGTGAAAGACGGGCACATACAGGACATCGGTAAAAATATCAAACGGTTCAACGCATTCGATACAGGTGCATTTCTCTGTACGCCGGCCATCTTTGACGCAATAGAAGAAAGCATAAAAGTAAATAAAGACTCCACCCTCTCAGGCGGGATCAGAATACTTGCAAAAAGAAACAGGGCCCTTGCCCTCGATATTGGAGATGCCTTCTGGATCGATGTTGACGACGAGGTTGCCTACAAGAAGGCCGAAAATTATCTACTCGGTAAACTTAACAAAAATTCAGACGGTCCCGTGGCAAAATATTTAAACAGGCCCATATCCAGGCTGATTACACGCTATCTCGTAAAATTGCCTGTAACTCCCAATCAGGTAACGATCTTTAGCTTTCTGGTGGCTGTGTTCGCCGGAATCCTCTTCCTTTTTAAAGACATGCTCGCCCTCGCCGGGATACTAACTCAGTTCTCCTCGGTTCTCGACGGTGTGGACGGAGAGATTGCCAGGATAAAATACATGGAGACAAAATTCGGCAAGTGGCTTGACTCTGTACTTGATAGGTACGCTGACGGGATAATCATCGGGACACTTACATGGAACGCCTACCATTTTCGATACCCATCGTATTTAACCCTCGTCGCAGGATGGTTCTCTATACTTGGAAGCCTTATCAACAGCTACATAGCCATGAAATACGACGAACTCATGGGTAAGCTCCGCAGGAAAAAATATTTCAGAATAGGCAGGGATTTAAGACTATTCTTTATCTTTGTAGGTTCCCTTGCAGGATTGCCGTTTGAGACACTTATCCTTCTCGGTCTCCTTATGAATTTCGAGAATCTGCGAAGGATCCTGATACTAAGAAAGTACGAAAATTACCTCTGATTCCCCTGTTTTAAATTCAAATTTTGATCCCGAGGATTTATAATGAATGACCATGACAAAAGATCACATTCTCAGGGCAATTTTAGGAGATAACGATTTTCTCGCACTTGTTGCCATATCAACCGATACGGTTGAAGAGGCAAGGAGGATACATGGCACTTCTCCAACACCTACTGCTGCGCTCGGTCGTGCTCTCACCATTGTGGGAATGATGGGAGCCCTTATGAAAGGAAAAGAGAGGGTCTCCCTTCAGTTTATCACAACAGGCGTAATAAGAGAGATCTTTGTTCAGGGGAATGCGGAAGGTCATGTGAGAGGATATATAAGGCCACCCCGTGCAGAATATCCAATCACGAAAGATGGAAAACTCAATGTTGAAGGTGCTCTGACAAACGACGGTTTTCTTTATGTCGTCAGGGACTTTGGATTCGGTGAGCCCTTTGTTGGCTCCACGCCTTTAAGGACTGGTGGAATTGCCACGGATGTTGCATACTATTACACCGTTTCTGAGGGAATCCCATCTGCAGTGGCGTCCGGGGTCCTCGTCGCCGAAGACGGTCATGTGATCTCCTCCGGAGGCTTTATCGTTCAACCCATTGCGGGTGGTGAAAAAGAGAGAATCATTGGAAAACTCGAGGAAAACATCAGTAAGATGGAGCCCGTAAGCAGAATAATCGCTGGTGGAGGAAGCTCAGAGGACATACTAAAGGGAATTTCTAAGGGTCTTGAGTATAGAATAACACAGATCCATCCCCTCGAGTACAGATGTACCTGCTCGAGGGAAAGGGCACGGAGAGCCCTTTTACTGCTTGATGTCAGCGAATTATTTACCATATTGAAAGAAGATTCAGGCGCTGAAGTGAAGTGTGAATTCTGTGGTAAAACCTATAAATTTGACGAAACCGACATTCAGCGTATCATAGAGGAAAAGACGGGCAACATCGCCGCATCATGAAAAATATAAGAAATTTCTCCATAATAGCTCACATCGATCACGGGAAATCGACTCTGGCGGATAGATTTCTCGAAATAACCGGCACCCTGAGACTCTCGAGTGATGCCGAACAGGTGCTCGACTCCATGGACCTTGAAAGGGAGAGAGGAATAACCATAAAGATGCACCCGGTCAGAATGGAGTACGAACTTGATGGTGAGACCTACATCCTGAATCTTATCGATACCCCGGGACATGTTGACTTCAATTACGAAGTTTCAAGATCACTTGCTGCCTGTGAAGGTGCTATCCTGCTGGTCGATGCCACACAGGGAGTTGAGGCTCAAACGATTTCAAATCTCTACCTTGCCCTTGAACAGAATCTTGAAATTATTCCGGTGATAAACAAGATTGACCTTCCAAATGCGGATCCTGAAAGGGTGAGGGAACAGCTCATTGAACTCCTCGGCGATGATCACATCCTCGAAGTTTCTGCAAAGGAAGGCTGGGGAGTAGAAGATCTTATAAGAACTGTCATAGAAAAGGTGCCACCTCCGACGGGTGATCCGGAAAAACCCCTTAAGGCTCTCATCTTTGATGCAAAATTTGACGACTACCGGGGCGCAGTTCCTTTTGTTCGAGTGTTCGATGGAGTTGTAAAGCCCGGGATGAAAATAGCCTTCAAGTCCACAGGCAAGGTCTACGAAGTAACGGAGGTGGGATATTTCAGACCCAGATTCGAAAAAACTGACAGACTTGTCGCCGGCGAGGTGGGGTACATTATTGCAGGGGTGAAAGACCTCAGGGACGCCCGTGTGGGTGATACGATCGTCGATGCGAGACATTTTGAAGAAACAGAAGCCCTGCCCGGGTACAGGGAGCCCAAGCCCATGGTTTATGCCGGTGTCTATCCCACCATACCTTCTGAGTTCCCTGAACTCCAGAAGGCACTCGAAAAGCTGAAGCTCAACGACGCAGCCCTCGTGTATCAGGGCGAAGTATCACCGGCCCTTGGCCCGGGATACAGAGTCGGATTCCTCGGCCTTCTTCACATGGAAATCTTCAAGGAAAGACTCAAGAGAGAATTTGGCCTCGAAGTTATCATCACAACCCCCAATGTAAAGTACAGAGTTGAGCTGAACAACGGAGAAATTCTTGAGATCAACTCCCCCAAAGACTTCCCCGACGATTTTAAAAGGGCCTTTGAACCATTTGTTAAAGCTGAAATAATTACCCCACAGGAATACATAGGGCCCATAGTTGAACTTTGCCAGTCAAGACGAGGTATCCAGAAAAACATGCAGTATCTTGATTCACGAACCATGATCATCGAGTATGAACTTCCCCTCGCTGAAGTTATTTTTGACTTTTTTGACAGGTTGAAGAGTGTCTCAAGGGGATTCGCCTCTCTCGACTACGAATTCCTCGAATACAGGGAATCTGACCTCGTGAGACTTGATATCCTCGTCGCCAGAGAGAGGATAGATGCCCTGTCCGTCATCGTCCACCGTGAAAAGGCATACTATGTGGGCCGTGAGCTTGTTACACGACTCAGAAAGTTGATACCCAGACAGCTCTTCGATGTTGCGATTCAGGCCGCAATCGGGAAAAGGGTCATAGCTAAGGAAAGAATACCGGCCATCAGAAAAGATGTAACAGCCAAGTGTTACGGAGGAGATATAACGAGAAAGAGGAAACTACTTGAGAAGCAGAAGGAAGGGAAGAAAAGATTGAAAAAACTTGGCAAGGTAGAACTCCCCCACGAGGCCTTTCTGGGACTGATGAAGATCGATGAAAACAGGAAGAAGTGAATTCATTACAGAGTCCCCCGAAGAAACGAAAAAACTTGCCGCAAACCTTGCAAAGAGCATTAAACCACCAAAGATTGTTGCCCTGTACGGTGATCTCGGGGCCGGTAAAACCACATTCGTCAGGGGATTTGCAGAGGGACTCGGCGTCAAGGGCGTGAGAAGCCCGTCCTTTACCCTCATCAACGAATACACCAACTCCGTAAAAATATACCATGTGGATCTCTACAGAGTAGAGGATCCGGGAGAGCTATATCCGGCAGGATTTTATGAAATTATCAAAGATAAAAATGCGTTTATCCTTATCGAGTGGCCCGAAAAAATTCAACAGGTTGTTAAATTTGACATCCTGGTTTATATTTCACATCTGAACGAGTTCTCAAGAAAACTGGTGATAGAGATCCCCTGATACGAGCCCAGGACCCATTAATGCACTGTAACAATTGGGATGTGGCTCGGATTATACAAAACATGCATAAATATGCAAAGAAGACTTTCAGGGAGGATGTCTCATGATTGAATTAATCGATAAAGTACCCCTGAGTGAAATTGTAGTAATAAGGGATAGATTGCTTGAAAAGCAACGCAACGGAGAGAAGGTGTACCGTCTTGAAAGTGGTACTCCAAGTTTCAATGTCCACCCAAAAGTCAAGGAGGCAATGAAAAGGGCGATTGACGAAAACAAAACTTTTTACACCGAAGGATCAGGGATTGAGCCGCTGAAGCAGGTGATTGCACAGAAACTTGAAAGAAAGAATAAATTAAAGGCCAGGAGCACAAAAAACATTCTGGTAGGGCAGGGGGGTATGGGAACCCTGTACATGCTCATCCATTCACTTGTGGGACCTGGTGACAAAATTCTTATTCAGGCTCCTGTCTGGATCTCAATAAAAAACATTTCCATGCTTACAGGAGCTGAAATAATTGAACTCCCCACAAAAAAAGAGCTTGACTTTAACTGGGATCTCAACGAGCTTGAAGACACGATAAAGAAGGAAAAGCCCAGGGCGGTGGTGTATGTGAACCCGGGAAATCCCACAGGAGGGGTGGGAGACAGGGAGTACATGCACAAACTTGCAGGCATACTCGAAAAGTACGGCGTATTTCTCGTCGAAGATGTGGCCTACGAAGACATAGTCTATCCAGGTGTTGACTACGAAACCATATTCTATCTTAACCCTGAGCTGTTTTTCCCTTCCTTCTCCATGTCCAAGTCACAGGCCTTTTCTGGCCTCAGGATCGGATACACATATATAGAGAACGAAAAGATCCTGACGAGAGCGAGGAAGCTACTCCTCTATACGACAAACGGGGTTAACTCTGTCGCCCAGTGGGGTGCCGCAGAGGCTCTAAAACCGGAATACGACGAATACACAGAGAAGATGGTTAAAGAGTACAAAAAGAGGCGGGATATTCTCTACCAGAGCCTGAAATCCATTCCTTTCTTCAAAATCGAGTGGCCACCGAGAGGAGCATTCTATCTGTTCCCGGAAATTGATGAGGAAAAGTACAGAGAATCCATGGAAAAGAAAGGGTTAAAGGTGGATAGTGGAGCAAATCTCGGAGTACACCTGCAACAGTACCTCCTTGAACACAACATCGGGTCTATCCCGGGCCACAACTTCGGATCGCCCCACAACTTTATAAGATTTGCCTACTCCATAGCAACAGAGTACATAGTGGAGGCAGCGGAGAAGTTAAAGGAAGTGCTCGTATAGTTCCGGGTTGCCTGATCCACTTTCAAAAAGTGGATTTTTCAAGTCCCCTTTCTTTAGAAAGGGGGATGACTACCACTTGAAATTTCAATCCCCCTGTCTCCCCTTTCTCCACGGGGGATTTTGGAGACGACGATCCCCCTTCACCAAGGGGGATTTTAAGAGAGGAGGAATCCCCCCTTCACCGAGAGGGACTTTGGAGAGGGTGATCCCCCTTCGCAAGAAGGGGGACTAAGGGGGATGATTTCCGCTTAATTTCAATCCCCCTGTCTCCCCCTTCACCAAGAGAGATTTTGGAGACGACGATTCCCCTTCACCAAGGGGGATTTTAAGTGAGGAGGATCCCCTACAGAGTGATATTTGGGCACATCACTTGACAGTAACACTTCACGAGTGTATTATCTAACTACTACACTAAAACTGTAAAACAATAGAGGAGGTTGAAATGATGAGTTTACTCGCTCTCTTCATACTTCAGGCAGTTCCAGTTCACAGTGTGGCAGTTCCTCCGATTCTCGATGGTAAGATTGATAGTGTCTGGAACTCCGCTGATTCGATTACCGAATTCACACAGTGGAAACCCGATTACGGGAAACCCTCCCGCTTTAAAACCGTTGTGAAGTTCCTGCAGGACAGAGAAAACCTGTACATCCTTGGAGTGTGTTATACCGGAAACTATAGACCCTCTTCTGGATTTCGGAACTCAGACTATCTGACAATTTACATCGACCCTTTTCTCTCAAAGCAGGGGGCATACCTCTTTGAGGTTCACGCCTCTGGTAAAACTTACGATGCAACTGTTAGCAACAGAGGAAACCACCTGGATTTTTCCTGGGACGCCTACTGGTTTTCGAAAGTGAAAATCCATGCCCACTATTATGTAGTGGAAATCAAAATTCCGTTTCGCAGTATCCGTTTCAAAAAGGGACTTACGAAGTGGGGACTTCAGTTAGAGAGGTACATCCCCCAGAGAAACGAAGTCAGTTACTGGAAGCTTTATCCAAGAGACAGGATGAGCGATCCCGCTTACTATGGCGAGCTTTCAAATGTTAACCCGGGAGTCAGTGGGCACGGTATGGAATTCTACCCCGTGAGCGTATTGAGAAGAGACTCCTACTCATCCGTTCCAGTGAAGAACTCCCACATCGGATTTGACTTTTCCTGGAGCATACTACCTGACCTTATGCTGAATATCACTGTAAAACCAGACTTTGCGCAGATAGAGGCGGATCCCTTTGCCCTCAACCTCTCAAAATTTGAAATGTACTTTAGCGAAAAGAGACCTTTTTTCGTTGAAGGGAAAGAGATCTTCTCTCCAGTGTCTATAAACTTTGGTGATGTTTTCACACCTTTTGTCGTTTTCTACTCCAGGAGGATAGGTAAAAGGCTGCCTGACGGTCGAGAGGTGCCGATTGATTTCGGGGGAAAACTCACTTACAAGTCATCAAAAATGCAGTTTGGGTGGATCTCCGTTCACACCGACGAGAAAACCTGCTCCACAGGGGACAGGGAACCTGCTGCCCTCTGGAGTGTGGCCAGTTTAAAACTGTTTCCATCTGAAAACCTATCTACAGGACTTCTGGTTTCGTCAAAATCATCGGGTGGAAAGACCGCTTTTAACCTTGATTTTAACGGTTCTGTTTCCCACGGTAGTCACCAGGTACTCTATCAATGGGTGGTATCAAAAGAGGATTCAGTTACAGGTTATGGATTTAATTCCGCCTATTTGTTCGTCAAACTGCCCTGGATTATT
>JALSOY010000210.1 GCA_026986235.1 Caldifarciminota bacterium | reverse complement strand
TTTTGACCGGAGAGGATTTTCAGAATTCCCTTGACTCATTTGAGGGGTAGAGGTTATAAATAAAGACACATAAATGCGGGCGTAGCTCAGAGGGAGAGCATCAGCTTCCCAAGCTGAGGGTCGCGGGTTCGAATCCCGTCGCCCGCTTTTTTATTGATAATGATTCTCTTCCTCCTTGCTTTTAGCCTTAAAGCCTCTCTCTCCAACGCCATACTCACGAGGAACTGGCCGGTTATTTACAACACTGCCTCAACTACCAATCCAGACGAAAAGTTCTACTTTATCGTCTCCCTGTTGAGGATGAGGGAGTACGAAATTCTTTATCAGTACTTTTCCACAAGGTTGAGCTCTTTAAACAAGCCTGAGTTTTTCACCTTCCTGTACTCTGCATACAATACCCCCGCCGGGGACAGCATTTTTTACGAACTCGTTGAAAGGGGACTTATAAAGTATCCGGACCTCGGTGATTTTATGCTGTACCTGAGAATCAACAAAAACATTGACCTCCAGAGGAAGTCCTACATACCGGTTGATTTGAAAATCCTCACCAGAAAGTACCCTGAGAGCCCTTTTGTGGAACAGGCGATAATGCAGGCTCTGAGATTTATGTATTCCAACGGACACTACAGGGAATACGAAAAAATCTACAGGATCCACAGGAGAAGGATAAAATCGTACAGTAATCGAGCAGAGGCCCTCTACTATCTTTACAGTATCAGGAGGTTTAAAAAGGAAAATGCCGGGAGGCTTGCAATCAGACTCGTGACCCGGTATTACAAAAGCCCTTTTTCATACAAAGTTTTAAAACATGTGAGTGGAAAGTACACTTTTTATAAAGGCTTGAGCGCATTTTACAGGGGGAGATACAGGGAGGCCGTAAAGTTTTTGAGGAAGTCAAAACTCAGAAGGAAGTTTCATTACCTCGTTATTGCATATTACCGTGCAGGTTATTATTCGAAGATCCTGAAACTTTACAGGAGGGGACTTGTCCCTGATTCCCTCCTCTACTATGTGGCCCTCTCCTACGAGAGGAAGAAAAAGTACAACAAAGCGGTTCCACTGTTTCTAAGGGTCATAAAAAGGGGAGGACGGTACAGGGCGTACGCTTCGTACGAGCTTTCTTTTATTTTCATAAATCACCCTGACCAATTCAGGGAGTGGAGGGGAAAAATACCTTCAGGCATTCCGTCTTCAGAGTATCTCATGCGTATGGGATTGACTTTTATGATTTACGGAGAAAAGAAGAGGGCGACGGAGTTTTTCTCAGGGTGTTTAAAAACGGACGACTCTTTTGCCCGTGCTCAGGCGCTTTTCTGGTTGTACAAAATCTCCGGAGAGTCCTCTTTCAGGGATTCACTTGTTAAAAACCATCCTTATTCTTATTTTACATGGATTACCAACGGTGAGAAAAGACTCCCTGATGTTGATTCAATCCTTCTGCCAATGATAGAAAAGAATGGAAAGTTTTTATCAAAACCGGACTCTTTCTGGAACAGGTACCGTATCTTTACTCTACTCGGGCAGAATACCCATGCGCTATCGGCCCTCAAGAGGTGTGGGTTGCAGAAATGTGTTGAATTTGCTTATCTCACAGGTGCAGACAACCTGACGGTTGAGATTTTTAAGAGGTTTAAGGGATCTGGAAACAGGAGGAGTTTAATCTTTGGCTTTCCCCTTGCCTACTGGTCGTATGTGAGGAGCAGGACCGAGGAGCCTTTTCTTTTCGTGTCACTTTTGAGGGAGGAGAGCCACTTCAATCACATGGCGGTTTCTCCTGCAGGTGCCGTGGGGATAGCCCAGTTGATGCCCTCGACAGCGTCAAAAATTGCAGGCAGGAAGGTGAAGCTGGACGAGCTGTTCGATCCATATTTCAACATAGAACTCGGGATAAGGTATCTTAATTACCTTCTCGATAGGTACCGGGGAAATCCAGTTTTTGCACTGGCAGCCTACAACGCTGGTGAAAATAGGGTCGATAGGTGGATAAAAAAGTATCAGAGAGCCGGTATATCAGCCGACTTACACCTGTTTGTTGAGTTTATCCCGTTCCGGGAAACCCGTAACTATGTGCGCAGAATTATGAAGGATTACGGGTTGTACAGGATGCTTTATTCCCATCTGGGAGAAGAAATACTTGACCGTAAGGCTTCGTAGTTATACCCTTTATGGAATGCAAGACAACCCCGAAAAACTTTACTGGAAGATATCAGAGGTTGCAGAGATTGTTGGTGTGAAGCCTGAACAGCTGAGGTACTGGGAAAAAGAGCACGGTCTTTTGAGGCCGGTCAGAAAGGGTGGAAAAAGAAGATACACGAGAAGGGATATTCAGATTGCTCTGATAGTAAAGGCACTTCAGGACAGCGGCGAGGACCTGAAAAAGATCAGTTACCAGCTCAGGGAGATCCACAATGCAGATTTTTACAACCGGGCACTCAGGACATTTTTGAGATCACTTAAGGGGGATATTAGAAGGCTTCTGGATGAAATTGCAAGGATCAAGAAAGAGATCGGAGAGGTATATTGAAATACCTTCTTCTCGGTTTAATTCAGGGCTTAACGGAGTTTTTGCCGGTATCCTCGTCGGGCCATCTCGTTGTTTTTGAAAACCTCTTTAAGGTGCGTTTTCCGGGGATTACTTTTGAGGTGTTTCTACACCTGGCCACCCTCATCGCGGTAGTGATCTATCTCTGGCGTGATATCGTTGAAATATTCGACTTTAAAAAGTACTCTCTACGGGATCAGCCACTTGTCCTTATTGCCGTCGGAACAATTCCCGCTGGATTAGTCGGGTTTCTGGGAGGTGACCTTTTTGAGAGGCTTTTTGAGTCTATCAGGTGGGTAAGGTACTTTTTTGTGATCAACGGTTTTATACTCCTGAGTACGAGGTGGGCGAAAGGGACGAGGGAGAATATCACCATCCGGGATGCCATTTTGATCGGCATAGCCCAGTCTTTTGCGATTTTACCGGGTATATCGAGATCAGGAGCCACGATAACAGCTGGGTTACTCCTGGGTATCCAGCCGTCAAAGGCCTTCTCCTTTTCTTTTCTCCTTTCCATAGTTGCCATATCAGGGGCGGCGGTTTTGAAGGCAAAAGAACTATCCGGTGTTGCTTTGAGCTATGGATACATGGCCGGATTCCTCGCTGCTCTCGTGTCCGGTCTCCTTGCAATTATGGTCTTAAAGAAGGTGGTTCTTGTCAGGAAGCTTCACTATTTTGCGTATTATACACTCTTACTGGGTGTGCTCCTCTTTTTCATCTAAAAATTTGCCTTCTGTGGAAAAGGCTCTGTAGCTTGACATTATAAATGGCCGATTTTAAACTAAAGGTTGCCCTGCTATGAAAAAATTCAAATACGACATAAAGATAGTACCATCCGACCCTCATGCTACACCGAAGGAAATAAAGCTTACCCCATTGAAAATTTATTCTTTTTTAACAGTTTTTATCATCCTCCTCGGCGCTTTTAGCTTTGCAACCTACAGGTATGTGACCCTTGAGGTGGATTACAGAAGGCAGGTGAGTCTGGAGAGGGAAAACGGTAAGCTGAAAAAGAGTTTAGAGGAGATGAAGAGTAAGGTTGCGTTGATTAAGGAGAAACTTGACAGGATTTACGATTGGGATAATAAGCTCAGGACCATAGCGGAGCTCCCTTTAATTCCTCCTGCCCAGAAGCAGATGGGTATTGGTGGAACTCTTGAGATTCCGGAGGATTCTCTCGATAGAGACCTTTTTAACCTTGATACGGAGCTCAACCGTATGCTAAAGTACTCTGACTACGAGCTCAAGAGTCTTTCAAAGATCCACAGTAAACTTGCGAGGGATTCCAGATTGAGAAGGCACACGCCATCCATTTATCCTACGAGTGGCATACTTACATCCCCCTTCGGTTTCAGAAGGGATCCATTCACAGGAAAGATCAAGCATCACGACGGTATTGACATATCCGCACCTGAGGGTACGCCTATTGTTGCTCCGGCAGACGGTATCGTGAAAAGTGTGAGATGGGTAAGAGGCTACGGTCTTTTGATAGAAATAGACCACGGCTTTGGTGTTACCACGAGGTATGGACACTGTAGCAGATCAGCGGTAAGACAGGGACAGTTCGTCAGAAGAGGTCAGGTAATTGGATATGTGGGTAATACGGGCCGATCAACTGGTCCGCATCTTCACTATGAAGTCAGAGTTATGGGGAGACCCATAAATCCCATTAAGTACATTATTCCTGACACGGTGCTTTACGACTGATTATGTCTTTTTTGATCGCCGTTACCCTCCTCTTTTCCCAGTACTATTCCTTCGGGAAAAACAAGGTTCAGTACAGGGATTTTCACTGGAGAGTGCTTGAAACCCGGCACTTTAAGATATTCAACTATGAAGGGGAAGAGGGTCTTGCCAGGTTTGCAGGCACGATTCTGGAGGACTATTTTCAAAAGTACTCTGAGATCCTGAAGGTCAAAATAGAGGGCAAGACTCCCGTAATCATCTACAGGTGTCAGAACGACTTTGAGCAGACCAATGTTATTCTCGACCTGATAGAGGAAGGTGTGGGAGGATTTACGGAAGTCTTTAAAAACCGTGTCGTCGTCCCGTTTACAGGTTCCTACGATGACTTTCGTCATGTTCTTGCCCACGAACTCGTTCATGTATTCCAGTACAACATACTCTTTAAAAATTTAAAAAGCCCGATTTCAACCGCATCTTCATTGAGGATTCCCCTATGGGTTATGGAAGGTATGGCGGAGTACCTCTCCCAGGGGTGGGATGATGAGGCGGACATTTACATAAAGGATCTCGTCATTAACGATAAGATTCTTTCCATCGAGGAACTTAATAATGTTTACGGGTACATCGACTACAAAGAGGGTCAGGCAATTTACAGATTTATAGCAGAAATGTTTGGTGAGGAAAAGATAGGCGAGTTTTTTCATTCTGTGAAATTCAGTGGGAGTCTTGAGGGAGCGATCAAAAAAACATTCAATATGCCACTTAAGGAATTTGACAGACAGTTTTTGCTCTATCTCAAGAAGATTTATTTTCCTGATGTCAAAGGAGTTGAGATACCATGGAGGGGTAAGAGAATAACAGACCATGTGGAGGAGGGGAGTTACTTCAACATAGCGTCCACCATTTCACCTGACGGAAGTCTGATCGCCGCTGTCTCTGATAGAGGTGGTTATACCAGTATTTATCTTTATTCTGTTGCCACCGGTAAAGAGATAAGAAAGCTGATATCGGCTGAGAAAACTCCATCACTTGAAAACATACATCTTTTAAAACCCGGACTCGATTTTTCTCCTGATGGGAGGTACATAGTGTTTTCTGCAAGATCCACAAAGGGTGATGTGATTCACATACTCGATGTGAGGAAGAAAAGGATAATAAAAACCTACAGACCCGGACTGGATGCAATCTACAAACCCAGGTGGTCACCGGACGGTGAGAGGATCGTATTTACAGGTCTTCAGGATGGGAGTTCTGACATATATGTGTTAAAACTGGACAGCGGGGAGTGGGAGAGGATAACAGATGATGTCTTTGATGACCACGATCCCTCCTTTTCCCCTGATGGAAAAGGAATTGTTTTTGTATCCGATAGAAACAGTACGAGTGATTCAGCCACTCTTTACTATGGTAGTTATGCGGTTTTCTATTATAAAGACGGAATGGTAAAACGGCTCACCGGGTATTACGGAAAGATCAGTGACCCTGTACTGATAAACGATACGACTCTGACATTTGTTGTTAATGTGAAAAGGAGCTCCAACCTCGTTTTAATGAATCTCAATACAGGGGAGACAAAACTTTTAACGCATTATATCACCGGGATAAGAACGCCGGACTGGTCAAAAGACAGGGTGGTTTTCTCCCTGCTGTGGAACGATGGGTGGGATATTTATGTACTTCCCGATCCCATGGAGGAGTTGACTCCGGTAAAATTAAAGGAGATCCCGTTCAAAAAGGCGGATTTCTCCACCATCAGCTCTGCCGAAGAGGAGGATTATAAGGTTTACTTTACAGCAGACTGGGTCACCGGGATCGTAAGGTACTCGAGTACTTTTGGATTAAATGGAGTTTTTGCCATCTCCGTGTCTGATGAGCTTGGAGACAACAGGTTTATTTTTTATTCTGATCTGACCCGGGACATTTCAAGTTCGAACTTTGAGCTTTATTACCTTCACCTGCCCAGGAGGACGGATTACGGGGTCTCATTTTACCAGTACTGGAGCGCAGATTACCTTTCCCCCACCGAGGTGATTGTTTATAAGACCAATGGTCTTATGGGTCAGTTGTGGTATCCATTTGACAAGTTTAAACGGTTTGAACTGGGAGCAGGTGTGGAAAGAATTTACTACTATCGTTATCTCTACCCCTTTGACTTTCCCGTGGAGTGGGGGAGTGTATGGCCTTTGAGTGTGTATTCAGGTTTCACATTCGATAATGCGCTTTACACATATATGGGACCTGTGGCAGGGACGAGGTATCATGCCGAGCTGGACTATGTTTACCATAAGGATCTTGGATACAGTCTCGCTTTCTTGGATTTCAGGCACTACATAAGGATAACCCGTAGGTCCCTTTTTGCCACCAGGTTCGTTTACGGAGTGTCAGGAGGAAAGAATCCCAGATATTTCTATCTTGGGGGTCCAGGCACACTCAGGGGATACGATTATTACAGTTTTTACGGAACTCACGCCCTTCTCATGAATTTTGAGCTCAGGGTTCCTTTTATTGACATCCTGAAAATGGCCTTTCCTTTACCATTACAGCTTGAAGGTGTGAGAGGGGCTCTTTTTGTGGATCTCGGAGCGGCCTGGGACGATGGAAGTAGATTCAAACCCTTCACAGGGAATTCAGGTGGCTTTAAACTAAACGACCTTAAAGGTGACTATGGATTCAGTATCAGATTAAACCTTGGGATCGGCATATTGATGTATAACATTGCAAAACCCACTGATTTCAGAGATTTTTCCGGTAGATGGGTGCACACCTTAACAATAGGAGAGGAATTTTGAAAAGGAGGAAACATGAGAAAGTTGATTGCAATACTTATATTCGCACCACTTTTTGCCCAGGAGCAGGGAGGCGGTGACATTTTCAGGGCACTTTTACCACTTATCTTCATTTTTGTGATCTTTTACCTGCTCCTCATATACCCCCAGTCAAGGGCGGAGAAAAAGAGGAAGGCGATGCTCGCTGCCCTCAAGAAGGGGGACAGGGTGATCACTTCAGGTGGAATTATCGGCACGATCCAGAGGATTGACGACAACATCGTTAATCTAAAGGTCGGACAGGTTACAGGTGGAAACCAGAGTGTTGTGATAAAAGTGGAAAAGTCGGCAATAAGGGCCGTTTTGAAACCTGAAGCAGGTGAGGAGAAAAAAGAGAAGAAATGAGAGAAAAAAAGGATGTCCTGCCTATAAGGATCCTTGGCGATAGTGTTTTACGCGAAAAGGCTGTGCCCATTGAGGACCTGACCGACGAGATAATAAAGCTTGCCAGAAAGATGGAAATTACAATGAAAATGGCGAACGGTATAGGCCTTGCCGCTCCTCAGGTGGGAAGATCCATGAGGCTTTTCGTGGTGGATACAGAGTACCTCGAGATCAGTAAAAGACCCATGGTTTTTGTCAATCCCGTGATCGTGGAAAGGGTGGGTGAATCGGAGTTTGAGGAAGGATGCCTCTCCATTCCCGGTCTCTACGCAAATGTTATAAGGCCCGAAAAGATCGTCGTCAGGACTCTTTTGCTGAGGCGGAAAAAACTCGTAGAAAGGGAACTTGAGGCCGATGGCCTCTTCGCGCGGGTTATCCAGCACGAACTCGATCACCTTGACGGTGTACTCTTTATAGACCACCTGCCGGCCGATGAAAGGGCAAGACTTTTAAGAGAATGGACTTTGCAGAGACACTCCGTGGGCTGATCTTCTTTGGATCAGGCGATTTCGCCAACCTCGTCCTGAAATATTTTCTGAAAAAAGGAATAAAATTTGACGCAGTTGTAACAATCCCGCCACGCCCAAAGGGGAGAGGCAGGAGATTACTGGATCCGGATGTTAAAAAGACTGCCGCTTCCGCAGGGATAAAAGTTCTCCAGCCAGAAGATCCAAACAGGGAGGATTTTCTTGAAGAGCTTAAAAAGTTGACACCCGACTTTATCCTTCTCTCAGACTACGGAAAGATTTTAAAAAGAGGTCTTCTTTCTCTTCCTGGATTTTATCCTTTGAACATACATCCGTCTCTCTTACCTGCGTACAGAGGTGCGGCTCCCATTGAAAGGGCAATGATGAATTGTGAAAAACTTACAGGTGTCTCCCTGATGGTGATGGACGAAGGGCTGGACACAGGCCCCATTGTGGATCAG
>JALSOY010000209.1 GCA_026986235.1 Caldifarciminota bacterium | reverse complement strand
CCTTTACTACTTTTACCACGACCTGCCGAAGATCGGGATACATGTGAGTCTTGTGGTGATTGCGACGCTCCATGTGATAGGGGCATTTCTCTTCTTTGCCTTTCTGATTGCGCATATTTATCTTGGGACAACGGGACACACGGTGCTCTCTTACATCAAGGGGATAATAACAGGCTGGGAAGAGGTGGAGGAGTAGGTTAGAGAATAAAGGGGGGCGCCGCGAAGCGGCGCCCCCCTCTTTTTATTTAGCCTCTTCTTTTTCCCTCAATAGACCCAGTTCCTCACGGATCCTTCTCTCAATCTCCGCCGCAATCTCTGGATTTTTCTCAAGAAAGAGCTTTGAATTTTCCCTCCCCTGCCCGAGCTGCTTACCTTCGTAAGAGTACCATGTCCCGGCCTTTTTGATTATTCCAAACTCCACTCCAAGATCGAGAATTTCGCCCACCCTCGAAATTCCCTTTCCAAACATAATGTCGAACTCAGCCTCACGGAATGGTGGAGCGAGCTTGTTCTTCACGACCTTCACCCTCACCCGGTTGCCCACGGTCTGATCACCAACCTTTATGGATGCAATCCGGCGGATTTCAAGCCTTACTGAGGCGTGATACTTCAGTGCCAGTCCACCAGGAGTGGTCTCAGGATTTCCGTACATCATGCCAATTTTCAGTCTCAGCTGGTTAATGAATATGGCAGATGTTCTGGATTTGTTGAGTACACCTGATAGTTTTCTCATGGCTTTTGCCATCAGCCTTGCCTGGAGTCCCACCTGTGAGTCGGACATCTCACCTTCGATCTCAGCTCGTGGTACGAGCGCGGCCACAGAGTCAACCACAATCAGGTCGATGGCACCACTCCTTACGAGTGTTTCTGCAATATCCAGCGCCTGCTCTCCGGTGTCTGGCTGTGATATGTAAAGGTCCTCAAGTTTGACACCAAGATTTTTGGCGTATCTCGGATCAAGGGCGTGCTCAGCGTCTATGAATGCAGCTATTCCGCCCTCTCTTTGAACTTCTGCTATGGCGTGGAGGGCAAGGGTCGTCTTTCCCGATGCTTCGGGACCGTAGATTTCTATGATTCTACCCCGTGGATAACCACCCACTCCCAGAGCAGCATCAAGGGCAATGGAGCCGGATGGAATAACGGGAGTGTCGATAACGACACTGTCCCCCAGTTTCATAATGGCTCCCTTGCCAAACTGCTTCTCAATCTGCTTTATCGTCATCTCGAGTGCCTTTTCTTTCTCATTTGCCATGTATATCACCTCTTTTCAACTTTTGGTGGGGTAACCCCCCTCTGACCCTGATACTTACCCTTTCTGTCCCTGTATGAAACCTCACACATTTCGTCTGCCTCGAGGAAAATCACCTGTGCTATACCTTCATTTGCGTAAATCTTTGCAGGGAGAGGCGTGGTATTACTGATCTCTATCGTAAGGTGCCCCTCCCATTCCGGCTCAAGAGGGGTGATGTTGACCACTATGCCACATCTTGCATAGGTGGACTTCCCCAGGCAGATTCCCATGACCCCCCTCGGAATCCTGAAATATTCAACGGTTCTTGCAAGGCAGAAGGAATTTGGGGGAATTACACACTCGCTCCCCTTTACCTTCACAAAGGATCTTTCGTCAAAATTCTTGGGATCAACAATGGTGGAATAAACATCGGTAAAAATGAGAAATTCGTCAGCAACTCGGATGTCATATCCATAGGACGAAATGCCGTAGGAGATCACACCCTTCCTTACGAGATTGTCTTCAAAAGGCTCTATCATACGGTGTTTTTCTACCATCTCTCTGATCCACCTATCTGGTTTCAGGCCCATTCTTTCCTCCTTGTTGTTAATTTTTGTCCGTCAGGTTAAATTTTAAGCCATGAATTTACATTTTGAAATAAAAAAAATCAAGACCGCACGGCCCTTCAGAATAGCGAGGGGAGAGACTTTTGAAAAAGAGATCGTTATCGTACACATCGGAAAGGGAATGGGTGAAGGTGCCGCCTACACGACCTACGGGGAGACCATAAAGGGCAACATACAGTTTCTCGAGGAGAAGATCTTACCGGTTTTGAAGAGGCACGACCCCTTTGAAGTAAACGCCATTCACGATGAGATTGAATCTATAAGTCCGCACTTCAATTCCATCAAAAATGCAGTTAACATGGCTATATACGATCACATAGGAAAGGAACTGGGATTGCCGGTTTTCAGGTACCTCGGTTTATCGAAAAGGCCTGTTGTGACTTCCTATACGATTGGCATAGACGAGCCTGAGATCATGCAGAGGGATGTGGAGGAACATTCGGAATTTGAGGTCTTCAAGGTGAAAGTGGGTGTGGGAAACGAATTAGAGGTAATAGGGGCGATCCGGGAGGTTACAAAGAAACCCCTGAGACTTGACGCAAACGAGGGATGGAACCCGAAAGAGGCCGTAAGGAAGGTAAACGAGATCCTTGACAGATTTGACAACATCGAGTTTGTTGAGCAACCTGTTCCAAGGTGGGACATAAAAGGACTGGGGTATGTGAGAGAAAATGTGCCCATACCCGTTATCGCCGATGAGAGCTTTATGAAGCTAAAAGATTTAAAGGTGGTGGCCGATTTCGTTGACGGTGTGAATGTAAAACTTTCAAAGTGTGGTGGTATAACCGAGGCATTGAGGATCGTTCATGCTGCCCGGGCTCTGGGGCTTGAGCTCATGCTGGGATCGATGGTTGAGACCTCCCTGGGTATTTCAGCTGCTGCACACATTGCCCCACTTTTTGACTATGTTGACCTCGATGGAAACCTTCTGCTTGAAGAAGACCCCTTTACCGGAGTCAGAACTGAAGCCGGGAAACTGGTCCTTGCGGACATCCCCGGACTGGGAGTGAGATGATGAAACTGTGGGATAGAAGGTTTAAAGACAGGAAAGAAGATCCCCTGCTTGAGAAGTTCAATTCCTCCATCGAGGAGGACTTTTTCCTCTTTGGCGCTGAGATTGAGGCTTCCCGTGCATACGCAAGGGCTTTAAACAGGGCAGGTGTGATCGATGACGATGAACTCAAAAGGATACTCACGGGGCTTGATAGGGTCGTTCAGAGGGTCAGATCCGGTGTTGACGCAAAGAAGTTCGAAGATGTCCATACCCTCGTTGAAGCACTCCTCATCGAGGAGATAGGTGAAACGGGTAAAAAACTCCATACCGGTAGAAGCAGGAACGAGCAGGTCGTAACAGATGAGAAGATATGGCTCAGAGGGAAGGTTATTTACTTGATAGACCTTCTGGTGGATTTACAGAGAACAGTTATTTCCGTGGCTGAAGAGTACTTTGATGTTATCTTCCCGGGATATACCCATCTTCAACAGGCCCAGCCGGTACTTTTTTCTCACTACATTATGGGCCTTTTCTGGGCACTTGAAAGGGACAAAAACAGGCTTCTTTTTAGTTTAAGGGAAATAATGAAACTTCCACTCGGGAGTGGTGCCCTTGCCGGCAGCACATTGGACATTGATAGACGGGAGCTTGCGAAATCACTTGGATTTAGGGAACCTTCGGAAAACTCCATGGATGCCGTCTCGGACAGATCTTTTATCCTGGATGTTCTTTACGCCGTTTCCATGATAGCACTCGACCTTTCCAGATATTCAGAGGACTTTATCGTCTTCTCCTCGAGAGAATTTAGATTCTTTGAACTGTCTGATTCGATCTCCACTTCGAGCAGCCTGATGCCCCAGAAGAAGAATCCCGACTTTTTTGAACTGATTCGGGGGAAGGCAGGTAAATTTCTGTCTTACTTCCAGTCCCTGTATGTAACTCTGAAAGGTCTTCCCATGACCTACAATAAGGATCTCCAGGAGGATAAGATCCCTCTTTTCAATGCCATAACAGAAATTGGCGAACTCATCGTTGTGTTTAAAAAGTGCCTCGAGGGTATAAGACCTGTGGAGGAAGAAATTTTGAGCAGGATGGACACATTCATGCTCGCAACAGACCTCGTTGACTACCTCGTTGACAGGGGAGTCCCATTCAGAGAGGCTCACGGGATCGTTGGTGAGATCGTGTACATGGCACATAAAGAGGGGAAAGAACTTGCTGAGCTAAGTCTGGACGAGTTCAAAAAATATTCAGAGGCTTTTGAGGAAGATGTTTTCCGTGTATTCGACTTCCGGAAATCCGTGGAGAGAAAGAGGACATACGGTTCCACCAATCCTGACCGCGTCAGAGAGCAGATAGAACGGGCAAGAAACCTCGTATCAAAATAGGCTCCACTGTCAGAGAAGAGTTTTCAACAAACCGTCGGGAAAAAGGCGAGAAGTTCCGGGCTTAACATCTGCGACCTTATAATAGAACCACATGGTGTCCTTCAAGTTTTATTACAGTCTGCCCTTTTTAAGAGAGCTCGCTTTTTCCGGTCCACCCCTACAGGTATGGCGTGAAAGATCTTTGAGGGCTTTTATCCGGGAGATCTCAAACCTTGGTTTGAAGAATGCCAGGGTGCTGGATGCAGGATGTGGAGCAGGTTTTTTATCAAAAAAGATAGGTCTTTACTTTCCACATTTCGAGATCACGGGAGTTGACATATCTGAACCACTTGTCAGGTGGGCCAGGTCACGCAACAATCTGCCCAATGTCAGGTTCGTATCTCAGGATTTTTTAAAAGTTGAGGGTGAGTACGACCTGATCGTTTCCATGGAAGTACTGCCTGTAGTCGGGAGCAGGATGCAGGAAGTTTTTGTCGGGAAGATGGCGTCACTTTTAAAAGGCGGTGGATATGCCATCCTGACGCATCTCAGGCCTTCTGTATATTCAGAGTTGTACAGGAAGTACTGGAAAGTGCTAAAAATAGGTGAAATTCATGCAATTGAGCCGACAGATTTCTTGAAGATGGTTGAGATATACGATTTTTCAGGTTACTATTATGCACTTGACTATCTGGAGGGAAAGTATATGGTTGTCATGCGGAGGGGTGGCCGAGTGGATTAAGGCGCGCGATTCGAAATCGCGTATCCCCTTAACGGGGATCGTGGGTTCGAATCCCACCCCCTCCGCCACTGTTGAAAAAGGAGATCGTTATGAATGAGGTTATCGAAAAACTGAAGTTCCAGTATAACCTCGATGAAGAACTCGCAAAAATTCTATATTTCAGGGGACTTAGACATCCTGACCTGATTCCTGTTACTTTTGATCCGGTTATTGAAAACCTCACGCCGCCCGATGGACTTCCCAACATAAATGTAGCCGTGAGAAAGCTCCTTACAGCCATTGGCAGGAGAGAGAAAATCTGTGTCTGGGGACACGAGGACGCAGACGGCGTGACATCCACCTATGTGTTGAAAACAGCAATTGACTTTCTTGGAGGGATTACCACCTACTACATTCCGTCAAAGGCAACTGAAGGACACGGACTTTCTGAAAAAGGTCTAAATATAGTTAAAGATCAGGGGGTCAGGCTGATCGTTACAGTTGACAGCGGGATGGGTTCCATTCGAGAAGTCGAAGTTGCAAGAGAAATGGGAATGGATGTGATCATTACTGATCACCACGAAATACCTGCAAAACTTCCCGATACCGCGGTGGTAAATCCCAAGATGGGGGGTAACAGTTTGCCTTACCTTGCAGGCGTGGGTGTGGCTTTCAAGGTCGCCTGGGCGCTTCTTAAGGTCTTTAAGGGATGGGGTATAAAGGAGATTGTCGAAAAAATGCCGGATCTGATAGTGATGGCCTCTGTCGGCACACTTGCAGACCGTGTCCCCCTCTGGAACGAAAACAGGGCACTGTACCTGAAGGGGAGGGAAATGTTTGATCACTGGCAGCATCCCATGAAAAACGCTTTCAGGGAAATAGTGGGCGAAGAACCGGAATTTGACATAGTTGTCAGTATCGCATCAGCTGGCAAGTCGTCAGACGGAGTTAACCCATCGGCAGAGATTTTTTTCAGAAAAAGTGCAGATGATATTAAACCCATCCTGAAGACCATCCTTGAGGATATTGAGAGGTGGCAGACCACCACAGAGGACCTTTTGAAAAAGGCTCTTGACAAAATAAGCCGCATCAGGAATTACATACTGCTTGATATGGAAAACACAGAGCCCCGCTACCTGGGATTTATCGCTTCCAAACTCAAAGACAGGTTTGGCGTCCCTGTTATCGTCATGGGCAGGAAATCTGATGGCACAGTTGCGGCAGAAGTCAGGGCCCCCAAAGGATTTAATTCTCTCGAACTTCTGAACTACCTCTCCGACCTTTTCGTTGACTACGGAGGTCATAAGCTCGCCTCCGGCTTCAGTATGCGAGAAGAAAATCTCCCACACCTCGTGGAGGATACAGAGATATACTTTAAAGAAAACGGCGAAACTGTCGTCCCCTTCGACCTTGAACTCGACTTCGATAAATTTCAAAGATTACTTCCACAGATAGAACTTCTCTCAAAAAACGGCGTGGAACTACAGGTGAAAGTCTCGGAAGTCACGGTCAGAGAGATGAAGGAACTCGTCTCTCAGGGGAAAATCAGCGACCCTGATAGTAAACTCTCGGACATTTTCCTCGATAAAAGGGTCAGTGTCGTACTCTCCTTCTATAACGGGAACCACACCGTCCTCGATGTTCAACAAGAATGATTCAGATTGTTGATCTACACAAGAGTTTTAATGGGAAACCCGTCCTGAGGGGTATTGACCTCGAGATTCGCGACGGTGAGACCCTTGTAATACTCGGAATGAGTGGGACCGGTAAGTCAGTTCTGCTCAAGCACATAATGCGCCTTTTTAAACCTGATAGGGGAAAAATTTACATAGACGGAGTGGAGATCACCCACCTTCCCAAAAAAGACATCTACGAGATAAGAAAGTCCTTTGGTTATGTTTTTCAGGAACCTGCACTTTTCGATTCTATGACCGTTTACGAAAACATTGCTCTTCCACTGAAAGAACACGGTTTCCAGGAAGAAAAGATAAAAGAGAAGGTAAAATGGTCGCTCCAGATGGTTGCCCTTGAAGATGTGGAGGATAAGTTTCCCGATGAACTCTCAGGCGGCATGAGAAAGAGGGTTGGAGTTGCAAGGGCCATCGTTCAAATGCCTAAATACCTAATATACGACGAACCCACAACAGGACTTGACCCGGTGACAGCCGATAAAATTAACGATCTAATGATTTTTTTAAACGATGAGCTTAAAATTACAAGTATAGTTGTGACCCATGACATAAGGTCCGCTCTCAGGATCGCTGATAGACTCGTGCTCATACATGAAGGGAAGATAGTGGTGGATACCCCTGTTGAGACCGTCTGGGAGAACGATGACCCCGTGTTGAAAGAATTTTTAAAAACAGTGAAAAAATGAAAGAATTGATCGGTGTAATTCACTTAAAACCTCTGCCCGGTGCGTTTTCCAGCAGGGAAAAATTCGATGACATTCTGAACTTTGCCCTCAATGACGCCGAAAACCTGCTTAAAGGCGGAATAAGGAAGGTGATTGTTGAAAACTTTGGAGATGCTCCATTCAGGTGTGACAGTGTAGAACCCCATACCGTTGCCTACATGACCCACGCCATCATAAAAATAAAGGAGAAATTTCCCGAGCTCACCTTAGGTGTTAATGTTTTGAGAAACGACGGTAAGGCAGCCATTGCAATTGCCTCAGCCACGGGAGCTGAATTCGTTAGAATAAATGTCCTCACTTACTCAATGGTAACCGACTGCGGAATTGTAAATGGCAGGGCCCATGAGGTGATGGCCTACAGAAAACTTTTGAACCCCGAGATAAAGGTTTACGCTGATGTACTGGTAAAACACGCCTATCCTTTAAACCAGTATAACCCCGTGCAGGTGGCAAAGGACACCGTGGAAAGAGGGGGAGCCGATGCCATTATTGTAACAGGTGAGTCAACAGGAAAGGAGGTTGATGTCGATATTCTTAAAAAGATAAGATCAGCCACAAGGAATGTGAGGATAATAGTCGGAAGTGGCTTGAGTGTTGATAATATCAGGAATTATCTGGAATTTGCCGACGGCTTTATCGTCGGGACATCATTAAAAAAGTACGGACTCGTTGATAACCCGGTTGACCCGTTGAAGGTCAGGGAACTTGTAGAATTTATAGGAGAGTTATAGGATGAAGGTCCTTATTGTTGGTTCGGGAGGAAGGGAGCACGCACTTGCCTGGATGATGAAAAAGTCAGGTGCAGATGTCTTTGTGGCTCCAGGCAACGGCGGTACCTCTCTCATTGCTCGGAATGTGGATATCCAGTCCCACGAAATAGAGAAACTTGCAGAGTTTGCCAGGGATGAAGGGATTGATCTTACCATCGCAGGCCCCGAACTTCCAATAAGTCTTGGATTATATGACGAATTTAGCAGTAGAGGCCTTAAAGTTCTCGCCCCTTCCCGTGATGCCTCCAGACTTGAAGCTTCCAAAATATATGCGAAGAACTTTATGAGAAGGTACGGTATCCCTACGGCTGACTTTGAAAC
>JALSOY010000208.1 GCA_026986235.1 Caldifarciminota bacterium | reverse complement strand
AAGGGGGATTAAGGGGGATGGCTACATTTTAAAAAATTTACGACTGGTCTTTGTCCTGAGTGTCTTTAACCAGTCCCTTTTTTACTGCAAATACGGCAAGCTGAACCCTGTTTTGAAGATGGAGTTTCTCCATTATGTTTCTCAGATGATTTTTAACCGTGTTCTCTGAGATCTTGAGTCTGTACGCGATCTCTTTGTTGGATGCCCCCTCAGCTATGAGGGTCAGAACCTCTTTCTCTCTCTGGGTCAGAGTTCCATGAGAGTCTCTTGCTGAGTTTTTCGACACGAACTCGTTGAGTATTCTTGCGGCGAGGGGGCTGGATATAGGTGCCTCTCCCCGGAATACGCTTCTTATCATGTTGAAAAGCTCAAACGGCTCGAGATTTTTCAAAAGGTATCCCTGAGCGCCGCACTTGATGGCCTCGAAGAGTGATTGATCACTGTCCGAGACCGTAAGCATTACGATTTTGACATAGGGCATTTCGTTTTTTATCATCTTGGTAGCATCGAGTCCGTTACACTTTGGCATGTAAATGTCCATAAGAATAAGGTCGGGCATGAGGGTCCTTGCCTTCTTCAGGGCCTCGATCCCGTTGGAAGCCTCCCCCACCACTTCTATGTCTTCCTGAGTCTGGAGAAGTGACGCCAGTCCCTTCCTGAAAAGTGTATGGTCATCAACCAGTAATACCCTTATCCTGTCCATGGGATACCATTGTGATCTGATTCCCGATGCCCACAGAAGGGAATTCAAGGATGACTTCAGTACCCATACCGGGTCTTGAGTTGATTTTCAACTTCCCTCCGATACTTGCGGCCCGTTCCTTCATGGTCTGTATGCCAAAGTGTAACTTTCCATTGATTTTGACATAGTTTTCAGTGTCAAATCCGGTGCCGTTATCAACGATTTTCAGCACCCTGGAGCCGTTCATGGCCTCGAATGTCACCCAGACTCGGGTGGCATTTGCGTGCTTCTGAATGTTGTTCAAACTCTCCTGAATGATTCTGATGAGGTGAACCTGAGAAGAAACCGGAAGGTCAAGCTGGTTGATGCCGTCAAGTTTTACAAAAACCCGGATATTGTTCTGTATACCAAATTCAGTGATAAACTTTTCAATGTAGGTTTTGAGGTCTTCGTCAGGGATGTCAACTATCTTGAGGTCAAATATCGCCCTTCTTATTTCACTGTAAGCCTGTTTTATGGCATCCCGCAGTTCCTCGAGACACCTGTCGATGACATCAACTTCCCCCTTTTTTACCTTCTCCTGAATTGCGGCGGCTTTGACATTGATAAATGCAAGTGTTTGAGCAAGTCCGTCATGGAGGTCTCTGGCAATTCTGTCTCTCTCCCTGAGGGCAGAAAGTTCCATAATTTCCCTGTAGATCTTGAGCCTTTCAAGACCATAGGCGATCTCCCGGGAGAGTATTGTCAGGGTTTCCTCATCCTCTTCCGTAAAGGGTTTCCTTCCGGGTTTTCTCGCAAGGAGGATGTGGGCCACGGCCACACCTTCGTCTGAAAAGATAGGGACTCCGAGGATCGGACCCAGAGGAGGATGACCTTCTGGAAGCTCCACTGAATCGGGATCCTCCTCCCTTGAAGAAATTCGCAGGGGCTTTCCTGTTCTCAGGATCTTCCCCTTTATTCCCTGCATGCTCGGTATCTTTTTTACGCTGCAATTGTTGACATCGATGCCATAATAGTAAACCTTTACCTTACCGTTCTCTTTAATCAAGATTTCTCCATAGTCTGCACATATATACTTGCTGGCATTGGCTATGACTTCCCTTACATACTCTTCAAAGGACTCTTTCAGCTTCTGGATGTCCCCGGACTTTAGTAGCATCTTCTGGTGCCTCTTATGAAGGCTGATCTGAGCGTAGAGTTTTTTTACCTCCCTATATATGAAGAAGGCAAATATTATCGAGGTGGCGGTGAAGACTAAGATAACTGCCACGCTCTCAAACATAGGGTATGGTATTTTTGACCTTATGTTGAGTCTGAAAAATTCAAGGACGATCAGCGTTAAAACAGGGATGGAAACTCCGAGTATGAAAAGCCTCTTGATTCGGTCTTCCATAGTTTTTTATTTATAAACCTGATCGTGCTATTTTGCCATAGCCCAAATTTACTAAAGCAGAGATCTTGTCGCTGCGGCATAGGGACTCCTGGGATACTCTTCAATAAGCTTTTTCCCGATTTTACCAGCAAGTTCCGGGTTTTTAAGCCTTTCGCTGGCGATCCTGAAGGCCCTGAAATAGGCGTAAGGGGAGAGAAAATTGCTCCTCTCCTTCGCAAGTCCCAGATAGGTGGCAACTGAAAGTTCGTAATCACCCCGAAGTTCCTGAATTCTGGCAAGTTCAAACTTCATAAGTCCCGTGGTATCCTGAACAGATCTCAAAGTGGCCTCTGCACTGTCTATTCTCCACCTGAGGATGAGGTTTTCTACAGACAGGTACTTTTTGAAAACCTCGGTTTTGCCGAAGTTATCCTGAATCTCCCTCAAAAAGAAAGCACGATACAGGTATTTACTTGCGGGAAATCTTCTTGCCAGTTTTTCCCAGTAGTACCCTGCGCTGTCTGGATTTTCAGACAGAAAGAAGTAGAGTCCGCGATAAAAGAGTTGCACCTCACCTGCTGGCGAAATTTTTAGAAATTCCTGATCTTTTCCCAGCGCAAGCAGTGCACGAATCCTGAGCTCGTCCTCTGGCCCTGAATATCGCAGTACAGAGTTAAAATCTTTCAGCCTGAAAAAAAGAAGGCTCAAAAGTGAATCCCTGGCGTCTTTTACACGAAACTTCTCGTAAGCAATTTTGTACAAATTTGCCGATTTTCTATAATTTCCCAGTTTTGCGAGTACCTGTGCTCTGAGAAAGTACCATGCCCCATCACGGAGTGTTTCAAGTTTTAAAAGAGAATCCGCATGTGTGTAGTCACCAGTTGAAATCAGGTATTTTGCAAATTCCTTCAGGTTTCTGGTATATCCAGACTCCTTTAATTCTTTCAACATCTCCCGGGGTCTTCCCTTTCTCATGTAGTAGTCGGCCAGAACGATTTTTACTTCCCTGTGATCAGGGTGTAACTTCAGCCACCTGTTTATTACCTCTTTGACCGTGTTTTCGTCAAAAAACTTTTCAATCCTTCTAAATTCCTGTCTGAGAAGAGTGATGGACCGTGTCTGAAGGTAAAAGTTAAAAAGTTCATAGAGTGCCTGTTTGAAATCCCTGTTCCACAGGCTTGTGTAGTAAAACTCCCTTGCGAACAGTGTATCTGATCCGAGGGCTTTCCTGCCTTTTTTTAGAACATCGAGGGCAAAGTCCTTATCAACCGAGAAGTACAGGAATGAGTAAAGATTCCTGTAAACGGAAGGTGACCTCTTTTTTGAAAGATACATGTTTATCAGGGTTTTTAGTGTATCCCTTTTCCCGAGTTTGTTTAAAGCCTCGATTTTGTACTTAAAAAACTCAAAGTCGTCGGGATATTTTTTCAGAATGTAGTCTGCGAATTCAACGATTTTTCTGTACTGATTTGACGCCCTGAACCGGGCTATTTTGGTTCTTGCCTCCTTTTTTGATATCCCTATCTGGAATATGAGGAGAAAGGCAAGGAACTGAGTCATCAGAGTCCCAGTTCGTTACTGATCTTTTTCATCCCTTCCAGGCAGGTTTCGAGGAATTCTTCAAGTGACATGCCGAATTCTTCGCAGGTTCTGATCTGGTCTCGATCGGCGCCAGCGGCGAATCTTTTTTCTTTAAACCTCTTTTTCATGAATTTTAGAGAGAGGCCGGCGAGGGATCTGGAGGGGTGCATAAGGGCACAGGCGACGATGAAGCCTGTCGTGGGATCGACAGCGTAAAGTACCTTTTCCATGAGGGTTTCCCTATCCTTTTTCCAGGCGTGGGCGAGGATTGCGTTCAGGATCTCTTCGTCCTGGAATCCCATCTCTTTGAGCATTTCCACCGTCCTGATGGCGTGAATATCAGGTTTATCGTAGGTTTCCTCATAGTCGAGGTCGTGAAGTATTCCGGCAATTTCCCACCTATCGGGGTCCTCTCCGAACCTTTCAGCTATTTCCCTCATACATGCCCCTGCGGCAAGCATGTGTTTCACGAGATTCTCTTTCTTTACATACTTCCTTACAAGTTCAATTGCTTCCTGACGGTTCATTTTAACCTCCCTGACACTCTTTACAAATTCCGTAAACTATGGTTGAAGCCTTCTCTATCTTAAAGCCCATACTGCCTGCAATAATCTCGATCTCCTTTTCGATTCTTTCGTCTGGAAATTCAAAAATCCTGCCACATTTCAGGCAGACGAAATGGGAGTGCGAGTCGTGTCCTATGATATGTTCGTAGTACTTTTTTCCTCTTCCAAATTCCCTTTCTTCGACGAATCCCATGTCAACGAGAACCCTCAGGGTTCTGTAAACAGTTGCCCTTGATATACCGGAGTACTCACTCCTTAACATCTTGTAGAGTTCGTCAGCTGTGAAGTGTTTATGCAGTGAAAACACTTTTCTAACAATGATACTTCTCTGCCTGGTTATCTTCTTGTTATATCTGCGCGATATTTCTTTAAAAACGCTGTATTCGTCCATTTAAAGAAAAAGAGCGCCCGGGGGGACTCGAACCCCCAACCTTGAGATCCGGAATCTCACGCTCTTTCCTCTTGAGCTACGGGCGCCCTTATAGGTCCCTGTCTGAAAAAACATAAGCGCTGAACTTATAAATTTCAACCCCAGGCTCTTTCCAGCATCCCGGCTGTAATCCCGCCTTCAGACAGGTGTTATCCAGAAATTCGTACCTGTCCCATCCGTATTCAACCGGAACCTGTGGCAAAAGCACCCCCTGAAAGTATCCTGATCTGATTAAAAGACCGTGCTTTCCAACCTCGATCTCATTCACATCCTTTACAGGTTCAAGGGGAGTAAGCACGGATATTTCAAATTCGAGATGGTCGAACTCCTCCGGTGTCACAGGGGAGAATCTCGGATCGTTCACCGCTGCGTCTCCTGCCACCTGTGCTGTGGCTATATAGAGGGGATGTACCGGTATAACATATCCTATGCATCCACGAAGCCTTCCGTTGTTTTTGAGAGTAACAAACACACCGGATGGCTGCGCCAGTTTCTCCGTGGGTGGTGGAGGCGGAGAATATTCACGACCTCTGATTTTGTTGTAAACCGCCTCTTTTGCCACTTTTATAAGGTACTCCTTCTCTTCACGCGTCAAATATTCTCCATCGTCTGTCTGTTCCGTAACAGCTATGGAAGCGTAACCCACGACATAACCAGAAAATGTTCCCGTCACCTTTGCTGAATTTGTATAAGCCAGGAGTTGAATATTCACCCTGTAAAGCTTTTTTAGTGTTGCAAGCATTGTGGCTATCGGACCTGCGCCACAGGCCATTGCGCGACCGGCATCAGATTCTCTCACGAGTTCCGTATCCTTTCCCGCAAGGATCAGACCCACTGTGTAAGCATCCGTTTTTTCACACTCTTCAACTGAATACCCATGGTATAGATCAGAACTTGCCACCACTACAAAGTCTTTTTCGTCCTTTAGCACTTTAAAAAGTCCATTGCTCGCTTCAACGACAGTGGTTTCATCCTGGAATCCCATCATTACGGGAACGATTTTAAATTCGTCAAGAACATACTGGAGAAAGGGCAGTTGGACCTCAATGGAATGCTCGTTTGAGTGAACCTCCGGATCGCTCAAAAAGATGGGTGATGAATCGACGATTTTCCGGGCAAGCTCTTCGTCAATTTCCACCTCTCCAAGGGGGGTGATCCAGCTACCCCTGTCGTAAACGGCCATTCCCGTGAAGGGAACCTGGTGACTTGGGCCGATCAGTACAACCTTTTTCACCTTTTTGAGGGTCTTATACCCTGTTGCGGCGATGATACCAGAATAAATGTAACCTGCGTGTGGAGATACAAGACCCCTGACTTCCCCATCTACTTTCCTGTCTTCAGCCTTTTTAAAAAGCCCCTCGAGCATCCTCAGAAGCTCCTCTCTATCGGCGGGATAAAAACTGCCAGCAAATACAGGATACCTTCTCATTATATCACCCCCGATCAGAGTATGTACCTTGAGAGGTCTTCATCCTCAATGATTTCTGAGAGCTTTTTATCCACATAGTCTTCGTTGATAATCACCTCTGTAACTCCAGGCTTAGGTAGATCAAAGAGAAGGTCTTCGAGGAGGTGGCTCATGACGGTGTGCAGTCTCCTGGCTCCAATGTTGTCTGTTCTTTCGTTTACAATTGCCGCATACCTGGCTATTTTTGAGATAGCACCCTCGGTAAATTCGAGGTTCACCCCTTCGGTTTCAAAAAGTGCCCTGTACTGCTTTACGAGTGAATTTTCAGGTTCCACGAGGATTCTTTTGAACTCTTCTTCACCAAGACTGTCAAGTTCAACCCTGATGGGGAACCTTCCCTGAAGTTCCGGAATCAGGTCGCTCGGGCTTGCGTTGTGAAATGCACCTGCAGCGATAAACAGGATGTGGTCTGTCTTTACCATACCGTACTTTGTCATAACTTTAGTGCCTTCCACGATGGGCAGGAGGTCGCGCTGAACACCTTCACGGGAAACATCGGGTCCGTGTGTGGAATCTGCTCCCACGATTTTGTCTATTTCGTCAATGAAGATGATTCCAGAAGTTTCGGCTCTCTCCTTTGCCTCTTTTTTTACCTCGTCCATGTCGATCAGTTTACCCGCCTCCTGCTGCTTCAAAAGTTCCACAGCTTCCCTGACTTTTACCCGCTTTTTCTTTTTCCTCTTGGGGAAAAAGGCCTCAAGTCCCTCTGGAACATTCAGGTTGACTTCTTCAGCACCCATAGGGCTGATCACCTCAAAGAAAGGGGGCACCTTCTCTTCTACATCGATTTCTATCTCCTGCTCGTCAAACTTACCTTCATCAAAGAGCCTTCTCAATTTTTCACGGGTTTCTTCCATCTCCTGTGGGTTTCCAGCAACCGGTGGTGGAAAAAGGATGTCCAGTACCCTTTCTCTTGCCAGTTTCAGTGCCTTTTCCTCCACCTCTTTCATCTTTTCAGCCTTTACCATGCTAACTGAAATCTCCATAAGATCCCGAATCATGGACTCAACATTTTTTCCCACATATCCCACTTCGGTAAACCTTGTTGCCTCGACTTTTACAAATGGGGCTTTTGCAAGGTTGGCGAGTCGGCGTGCAATCTCGGTTTTACCAACTCCTGTGGGACCTATCAAAATTATGTTGTTGGGAGTAATTTCTTCCCTTATCGCTCCTTTCACCTGTAACCTTCTCCACCTGTTCCTCAGGGCGATGGCTACCGCCTTTTTTGCCTTATCCTGTCCCACAACATACTTATCGAGCTCCTTAACGATTTCCTTAGGGGTTAAAAACTCCGCTGAAGCCATTCTTTTTCCTCCGCTCTTGGTGTTTTTCACAATAATATTACCATGATTTGCAATAGTCAACCGGGGGATTTTGGATACGATGATCCCCCTTCGCAAGAAGGGGAAACTAATGGGGGATGATTACAGCTTAATTTCAATCCCCCTGTATCCCCCTTCTCCAAGGGGGATTTTAGGGGGACGAGGATCCCCCTTCTCCAGGGGGATTTTGTGAGATGATGATTTTCCTCCCTCAAAGTGTAAGGATTACCGGGTTTCAATCTTCAGGTGCGCAAAATTTCTTTTATTTTCCCGAGCACCCTCTCCGGCCGTATCGATCTCATACATCTGAAGTGGCCCAGCGGGCATGTTTCTGATCCATGGAGTGAACAGGGTCTGCATTCTAAAGGAGTCTCGAAAATATAAGCATTGCAGGGTCTGAATCCAAATTCCGGTATGGTCGGGCCAAAGAATGCCACAACGGGAACTCCGTAGGCAGAGCCTATATGCATGGGGGCAGAATCGTTGGAAATTACAAGGCGGGACCGAGAAATAACGGCAAAGAGTTCGGGTATCGTTGTCTTACCCGTCATGTCTATAACATCATCCCTGTAAGGCTTTACGAGTTCGTGATCCTTTCTATCTCCCACTGCAAAGATTTCTACGCCCTTTATGTGGGTTTTTATAAGTCTTACCAGTTCGCCATAATACGGCCAGATCTTCGTTCTGTGCCGTGCACCGGGAGCGATGACAATGTAGTTATCAGGAAGCGCCATATTAACTCTCGCGGGCTGGAGAACCGGACAGGGTGTGGGTTTCCTGATCCCGAGGACTCTCTTTACAGGAGCGGCGTAAAGCTCATAGACGGGGACACCGGTGATTTTTTTCCCCTTGAGTGCGCCTTTCCGTTCCCGTAGCCTGTTCGAATAAACAAACTTTTTTGACCCGGAAAGGGCAAGTAGCATGAGGCTTAAAAATTTCCTCTGGAGGTCAAAGACCATGTCGTACTTTTCAGATCTTAAAACTTTCACGATTTTAAAGACATCTTCGATCCCGTAGGGATGCGGTAACCTGAGGATTCTACCGACCCGATTG